>SGZE01000001.1 GCA_004214015.1 Flavobacteriales bacterium
TTTGA
The DNA here is from genome assembly GCA_004214015.1 of Flavobacteriales bacterium. Lineage (GTDB taxonomy): Bacteria > Bacteroidota > Bacteroidia > Flavobacteriales > Flavobacteriaceae > Marisimplicoccus. The sequence continues at coordinate 6 of SGZE01000001.1, forward strand.
ATTTAAATAAGTAAAGTGATCATAATTTCTAAAATTATATTTACCTGTCATTATTTTTACCCTTGAGGGGGTACACAAAGGCTGCGATATTGTGTTTGTAAAGTTTATTCCATTTAAGGCTAATGAATCTAAAAATGGGGTCTTGTATGAGGTACTCCCGTTAATATTTAGAGCTTCATAACCAATATCATCTGCCATTATTAAAATAACATTTGGCTTTTGAACTTCATAATCAATAGATTGACATGATATAAAAAAAGCAAAGACTAATAGTGGAATTATATGACTTAATAATTTAGTGTTTCTCATATCTTATATACAATGATCAAAACAAGAACCCTTAATTAAAATTATTAAAATAGTGATCGCGATAGGATTCGAACCTATGACCGTCTGGTTAGAAACCAGATGCTCTATCCAGCTGAGCTACGCGACCTTTACAATGCGGAGAGACAGGGACTCGAACCCTGGCGACGCTTACACGTCGACAGATTAGCAATCTGCTCCATTACCACTCTGGCACCTCTCCAAAAAGATTTTACAAATTTAGATAAAAAAATGACCTGAAAAAGAAATATTTAATCTTGTTGTTCCAAAAGATTTTTCATCTCCATATAACCAGTGTTGTCACCAATGGTTCCATAGATATTCATAAGAGTTCTAATAGCTTCAATATTATTATTGATAGATATAAGATCCTTTAGAATAGGAATACATTGTTTATACAGATTTTCTCTTAACTCCTTAAGTTCATCATATTTTAAATTATCAGCCCTTGAGGTACCTAAGCTATTCATCTGAGATACTATATCTTGCTCACCCTCTAAAATTAAAGCAACTAAGTTTAAATAGCTATTTTCATTATTTGGATCTAATCCTATTGATTTTTCATAATATGAAATTGCATCATCTTTTTCTCCAAGATCAGCACTTACAACACCTAAATTATAATATAAAATAGCATTATTTGGATCTTTTTCAATAGCTTCAGCCATTGCAAGCTTAAAAGCCTCCTTGTTGCCAAGTTCAAAATAAATATTTGCTGCAGTCATTATTAAGCCTACATCGTCAGGATTAGATGATCTAGCAGCTTCAATTGCAGCTAATGCTTTATCATTTTGTCCTAGTTCTTTATAAATCAGTGCGATATTTTTAACTATTTCTGGAAACTTTGAATCTGTATCCTCTTCTCTAGGATTTTCGTACTCTTTTGATTTTTGTAATAAATTAAACTCTGTTTCAGAATTTATCTCAATTTCATTTCCAGATGATACCTCAGTAATAAAAAATTTTGTTTCAATACCTTCATATTTGATATCTCTTAATAACTCATAATAATTTAGAGCTAAAGGATAATCAAGTGAGTTAACAGCAGAAGAGGCAGCATAATATAAATATTCTTGGTTTGTTTCTGTATTTAAATCATATACCATTTTAAGTTTTTTAGCTGCACTACTAAAATTTTCAGTTTCATTATCACCTACAGCACTCGTTATGATAGCCGTTTCAAGTTTTCGAACTTCAGGATTTAAAATTTGGTCAGAAGTTCCTAAGTTTTTTGACATATCAAATGCTTTCATAGCCAACTCAAAATCTTCCATAGAAGTATGAATTTTTCCATAAAGCAACATAGCTTGAGATTTTATTTTATCATCACTTGAATCAAAAATATCTTTTGCTGAATCTAATAGATCAATAGCAGATGAATATTCACCAGAGATAAAAAACTTATTTGCGTTTCTTAATTCCTTTTTTTGTGCAGTTGAAAAAAAGACTGTAAATAATAGAGTAAATAGTATTAGTTTTTTCATATTTCATTTAGTTAAACAGTGTCTCCTGTAAATTCAATTTCATTAACATCTTCAAGATCATCATCATCTTTCATTACTTTAGCAACAGCAGCAATACTATCGCCATCTTTTAGACTGATAACCTTGACACCTTGAGTTGCTCTTCCCATAACTCTAAGGTCTTCAACCTGCATTCTAATGGCAATACCAGATTTATTTATAATCATTAAATCATCATTATCAGAAACACTTTTCAATGACACTAATTTACCAGTTTTTTCTGTAATAGATATAGTTTTTACACCTTTACCACCTCTATTAGTTAATCTATAGTCTTCAAGAGATGATCTTTTACCGAAACCATTTTCAGAGACAACCAATATGTTAGCATCCATATCATTCACAGAGATCATTCCAACAACCTCGTCATTTTTATCTTTTAACCTGATACCTCTAACACCAGAAGCATTTCTACCCATTGGCCTAGTTTTACTTTCTTCAAATCTAATTGCCTTTCCTGATTGAACAGCAAGCATAATTTGACTGTTTCCATTAGTAAGCTTAGCTTCTAGTAATTCGTCTCCGTCTTTGATTGTAATTGCATTAATACCATTAGATCTAGGTCTTGAGTATTGTTCCAATGAAGTTTTCTTTACTTGACCCAATTTTGTGGCCATAATTACATAATTACTATTTACATAATCTTCATCTTTTAGATCTTGAGTACATATAAAAGCTTTAACCCTATCATCTTGTTCTATGTTAATAAGATTTTGAATAGCTCTTCCTTTTGAATTTTTTGAGCCTTCAGGAATTTCATAAACTCTCATCCAGAAACATTTACCTTTTTGAGTAAAAAACAACATATACTGATGATTAGTTCCAACAAATAAGTCTTCTAAAAAGTCTTCATCCCTGGTTTTTGTTGCTTTTTGACCAACTCCTCCCCTATTTTGAGTTTTATATTCAGTAAGAGGAGTTCTTTTTATATATCCTGCATGTGAAATAGTGATAACAACTTTTTCATCTGGAATAATATCTTCAACTCTAAAATCACCACCTGCATATTCAATAACAGACCTTCTATCGTCACCATATTTATCTTTAATAACCGTAAGTTCTTCCTTAATAAGATCCATTCTCATAGACTTACTATCTAACAATTCTTTAAAGCCTTTGATTACTTTTTGAAGTTCATCATACTCTTCCCTTAATTTATTTTGTTCCAGCCCAGTAAGCTGTCTTAATCTCATCTCAATTATAGCTTTAGCTTGAATCTCTGAAAGCTTATATTTTTTTTCAAGCTTTAGTCTAGCATCTTCTGCATTTGAAGATTTTTTGATTAAATCAATAACATCATCAATATTATCACTAGCTATAATTAATCCTTCTAGTATATGTGCTCTCTGCTCAGCTTTTTTTAGTTCATAATTTGTTCTTTTAACAACAACATCATGTCTATGATCTACAAAATGATGAATTAAATCTTTAAGATTTAAAAGTTGAGGTCTACCATTTACTAAAGCAACATTGTTAACACTAAATGAGGATTGAAGAGATGTGTACTTATAAAGTTTGTTTAAAACTATATTTGGAATTGAATCTCTTTTAAGAACGTATACAATTCTCATACCATTTCTATCTGACTCATCTCTAATTGTTGAGATTCCTTCAATCTTTCCATCATTAATTAAATCAGCAGTTTTTTTAATCATATCTGCCTTATTAACCTGATATGGTATTTCAGATACTATTATACATTCTCTGTCGTTAACATTCTCAATAATAGCTTTTCCTCTCATCACAACCCTTCCCTTACCTGTATGAAAAGCTTCTTTTACTCCATCATAACCATAAATTGTACCACCAGTTGGAAAGTCTGGAGCTTTTATATGTTTGATAAGTTCATCTATAGTGATATCATTGTTGTCTATGTATTCCATTATCCCATCTATAACTTCAGAGAGATTATGAGGAGGCATATTTGTAGCCATTCCAACTGCAATTCCTGAGGCACCATTTATAATTAGTGCTGGAACTCTAGTAGGAAGAACAGTAGGTTCCATTATAGTATCATCAAAATTAAGTTGAAAATCAACTGTTTCTTTATCAATATCAGATAAAAGATCTTCAGATATTTTTTGCATTCTAGCCTCTGTATATCTCATTGCAGCTGGACTATCTCCATCTACAGACCCAAAATTACCTTGTCCATCAACTAAATTATATCTTAGACTCCATTCCTGAGCCATTCTAACCATAGTGTCATATACTGAACTATCACCGTGCGGGTGGTATTTACCCATAACATCACCAACAATTCTCGCAGATTTTTTATAAGAAGATGAAGATCTAACCCCCATTTCATTCATTCCAAAAAGCACTCTTCTGTGAACAGGTTTAAGTCCATCCCTTACATCTGGTAAGGCTCTTGAAACAATTACAGACATCGAATAATCGATGTAAGCTGACTTCATTTCATCTTCGATCTTTATTGGAATTAATTTATCTTTTTCCATAATAATATATAAATGCTAAAATAATTAATCAAGGGTTATTTATATCAAATATTTTGTCTTAAAAAAAGAATATTTATTAACATTATTGATTGAAAAGTTTTATCTCAAAATAAATAATTAGTATAATCATTTTCTTTGTTTATTTAGTTTAATGATATATTTTAGACAATAAATAATTGATAATGGACGATAATTTTTCATCAAGAGTTAAAGATGTGATTTCATATAGCAAGGAAGAAGCTCTTAGATTAGGGCATAAACAAATAGGGACAGAGCATTTACTATTAGGAATGCTTAGAGATGGAGGTGGCAAAGCTATCTCAATTTTAAATTCAATTGAGATTAATCTTGATGAACTTAGAAAAAAAATTGAGCTTTTGAATCCTGCAATTATTGACAGTTCATCTATTAATCTTAACGAAAAGAAAAATCTTCACTTAACTAGACAAGCTGAAAGAGCACTTAAAACAACTTTTTTAGAAGCAAAACTATTTCAAAGCACAAATATTAATACCGCTCACTTGCTATTATGTATTTTAAGAAATGATAATGATCCAATTACAAAAGTTTTATCTAAAATGGATATTAGCTATGACAGTGTCAAAGAGAAATTTAAATCTATGATAAATGAGACTGGATCTGATGATATAATTGAATATCCTACCTCTTCTGCTTTTCCTGATGAAAAAGATGAATCTGAAGATTCTTCAAATAATCCATTTTCTTCTAAACAAAAGACAAAATCAACTTCTAAAACTAAAACTCCTGTTTTAGATAATTTTGGAAGAGACATGACTGCCCTAGCTGAATCTAATAAATTAGATCCTGTAATAGGAAGGGATAAAGAGATTCAAAGAGTATCTCAAATTCTTAGCCGAAGAAAAAAAAATAACCCACTTTTAATTGGAGAACCGGGTGTTGGTAAGTCTGCAATTGCAGAGGGGCTTGCATTAAGAATAATTCAGAAAAAGGTTTCAAGAATACTTTATGGTAAAAGAGTTATAACTCTTGATCTAGCTAGCTTAGTAGCAGGCACAAAATATAGAGGTCAGTTTGAGGAAAGGATGAAGGCTGTTATGAATGAACTTGAAAAAAACAGAAATATAATTTTATTTATTGATGAAATTCATACAATTGTTGGTGCTGGTGGTGCAACTGGAAGTTTAGATGCGTCTAACATGTTTAAACCTGCTTTAGCTAGAGGTGAAATTCAATGTATTGGGGCTACAACATTAAATGAATACAGTCAGCATATAGAAAAAGATGGTGCACTTGAAAGAAGGTTTCAGAAAATTCTTGTAGAGGAGACTAACAAGGAAGAAACAGTTGAAATCTTAAGAAATATAAAAGATAAATATGAATCTCACCATAATGTTAATTATACAGATGAAGCTTTAATTGCTTGTGTTGAATTAAGCCAAAGGTATATCACTGATAGATTCCTTCCAGATAAAGCTATTGATGCTCTAGATGAAGCTGGGTCTAGAGCCCACATAAATAACATGGATGTTCCAGAGGAAGTTATTCTAATGGAGAAACAACTCGAAGATGTTAGAGAATTAAAAAACTCTGTTGTAAAAAAACAAAAATATGAAGAAGCAGCTAAGCTTCGAGATGATGAAAAAAGAGTTGAGAAAAAACTAGTTGAAGCTCAAAATAGATGGCATGAAGATTCTAAGCTTAATAGAGTTACAGTTGATGAAAATGAAATTGCTGATGTTGTTTCAATGATGACAAACATTCCTGTTAACAAAATTGTATCGACTGAAAAGAATAAATTATCAAAGCTTGAAAAAATAATTAAAGACAAAATTATTGGTCAAGATCAAGCTGTATCTAAAGTAGTTAAATCAATTCAACGAAATAGAGCAGGTTTAAATTCTCCTAACAGACCTATTGGATCATTTATTTTCCTTGGACAAACTGGTGTTGGAAAGACGCAGTTAGCTAAAGTTTTAGCATCCGAGATATTTGAATCAGAGGAAAACCTGATTAGAATTGATATGAGTGAATACATGGAAAAGTTTTCAGTATCTAGATTAATTGGAGCTCCTCCCGGATATGTCGGTTATGAAGAAGGAGGACAATTAACTGAGAAAGTAAAACGCAGACCTTATTCTGTTGTTTTATTTGATGAAATTGAAAAGGGTCATCCAGATATATATAGTATGCTTCTTCAAATTCTTGATGATGGTTTTCTAACAGATAGTGTTGGTAGAAAAATAAACTTTCAAAATACTATCATAATCATGACATCTAATATAGGTGTTAAACAAATTAATGATTTTGGTATTGGAGTTGGTTTTGAGACTAAATCCTCTGTTGATCAAACATCCCAGACTGAACAGAAGGTAATACAAAGAGCATTAAAGAACACATTTGCTCCTGAATTTTTAAATAGAGTGGATGACTGTATAATATTTAACTCACTCTCTATCAAAGAGATTAATAAAATTGTTACAATTGAGGTAAATAAACTTAAAGATAGAGTAAGCAATATCGGTTATGATCTATCAATTTCTACAAAAGCTAAATCTTTCATTTGTGAAAAAGGATTTGATAAAAAAAATGGCGCTAGACCACTTAACAGAATGATTCAAAAGTATATTGAAGATTTAATTGCAGAAAACCTTGTTTCAGATAAAATAAAACCCGGAGACAAATTATACATTGATCATAAACCTGATCTAGATAATTTAATATTATTAATTAATAAAAAAGAAATAGCTTCTTGAAAGTACTAAAGTTTGGCGGCACTTCTGTTGCTGATTCAAAATCTATATCAAAGGTTATATCCATTTTAAAAAGCAATGATGACAACTTAATTATTATAGTGTCTGCTTTTAGTGGTATTACCAACCTACTTCAAAAATGCCTTAACTTAAAAGGGAAATCTACTGAAGGTGTGATTAAAGAAATTGAAAACAGACATCTAGAGGTAATAGAAAATCTTTCTAGTTTAAATGGTCAAAGTTCTTTAAAAAGTTTTCTTAAAGAAAAACTAAATGAGCTTGAGGAAATCTTAGATGCAATATCAACAATAGATGAGGTAACTCAAAAAACAGTTTCAAAAGTATTGACTTTAGGAGAAATACTTTCAAGTAAGATAATTTTTGAGATTCTAAAACAAAAAAGTTTTGATATATCTATTGTAGATTCTAAAGAGATTATTTATACCAAAACCTTTAACAATAATGAGGTTCTTGACAATGATAAATCATCTATAAATATTAAGAATAGGCTTGACTTGATTAAATCAAAATTAATTATTGCTCCTGGATATATTTGTTCAAATGAGAAAAACGAAATTTCAAACTTAGGAAGAGGTGGGTCTGATTATAGTGCTGCTATATTTGCAAAGTATAGCAATGCAAAATCTCTTGAGATTTGGACTGATGTTAGTGGAGTTTACAGTGCAAATCCCAAAATTGTTAAAAAAGCATTACCAATCGAATTTCTTTCATATAAAGAAGCTATGGAGCTGTCCTTTTTTGGAGCAAAAGTTATTTATTTTCCAACTCTTCAACCTTTAATAGAGGATAATATACCAGTTTACATTAAAAATACATTTGAAGCAGAAGCCAATGGCACGTGTATATCAAATTCAACAAAACTTGACGATGATGAAATTGTAAAAGGGATTAGCCATATAGAAAATATTTCAATTCTTAATTTTGAAGGCTCTGGTATGGTTGGAGTACCTGGTTTCTCAAAAAGATTTTTTGAATCTCTGTCTACGCATCAGATTAATGTAGTAATGATTACTCAAGCTTCTTCAGAATTTTCAATTTGTATTGCTATAAATTCAGATGATGCTTCAATAGCAAAAAAAGTGATTGATAAAGAATTTGAATTTGAAATATCCCAAAATAGGATAAATGAATCTCATATAGAGACTGGTCTGGCAAATATTGCAATTGTTGGTGATAAAATGAAAAGCAAAAAAGGTATAAGTGGAAAATTATTCAATGCGTTAGGACAAAATAATATAAATATTAGAGCTATTGCACAAGGTGCATCTGAGAGAAATATTTCAATTATAATTGACGAAAACAATACCAAGAAAGCACTAAATTCTTTACATGAAACCTTTTTTGAAGATAATCTCAAAGATATCCACCTATTCATAACTGGAGTAGGAAATGTAGGAGGATTTCTGATAGATCAAATCAAAAATCAGAAAAATTTTATTGCAAAAAATCTTAAACTAAATTTAAAAGTAATAGGAATATCTAATTCAAGAAAAATGATAATATCCAATGCTGAAGTGAATCTTGATAACTGGAAAAAACAATTGGACGAATCAGAAATAATTGCAGACAGTAATATTTTTCAGGAAAAAGTTTTAGAATTAAATTTAAGAAACAGTTTATTTATAGATAATACTGCAAGTGACTTAATACCATATACTTATAAGAAATATCTAAAAAGTGGAACAGGAATCATAACCTGTAATAAAATTGCTAATTCAGATATTTTTTCTAACTATGAAGAGCTAAAATCTTTATCTAGAGATAATAATGCACCATTTTTATATGAAACTAATGTTGGAGCTGCTCTACCTGTAATAAGTACATTAAACAATTTAATAAATTCAGGTGATAAAATAATTAAAATTGAAGCTGTCCTTTCTGGAACTTTAAACTATATTTTTAATAATTTTCAAGAAAATGATACTTTTCATGAGATAGTGTCTAAGGCTGTAGATCTTGGATATACTGAACCAGATCCAAAAATTGATTTGTGTGGTGTTGATGTATCTAGAAAAATTTTAATCTTAGCTAGAGAAAGTGGTTATAAACTTGAATTTGATGATATTAGCAAGAATCATTTTCTACCTAATGAATCAATAAATGCTCAATCTAAACAAGATTTTTTATTGTCATTAAAGAAAAACAAAGAACACTTTAACACTATTTTAAATAATGCAAAGATGAAAGATTCAAGGTTAAAATTTGTAGCAAAACTTGATAATGGTAAAGCTAGTGTTGGACTTGAAGCTGTCAAAAATGATCATCCTTTTTACAACTTAGTTGGAAGTGATAATATAACTGTTTTTTATACTGAAAGATACAAAGACTCTCCTTTAGTTGTTAAAGGAGCAGGTGCTGGAGGAGAATTTACTGCATCTGGTGTTTTTGCTGATATAATAAAAGCAAGTCAAGAAAATGGATAAAATTAAAGTTTTTTCACCTGGAAGCATTACTAATTTATCCTGTGGATATGATATTCTTGGTGTTTGCCTTAATAATAGAGGAGATGAAATTACAGTAACTAAGACAGCTAATAAAGGTATAATAATCAAGTCAAATGATGACTATAATATATCTAGTGATATTAATGAAAATGTAGCTGGAATTGCAGCTCAAGCTTTACTAAAAGACATTTCTACTGAATTTGGTTTTGAAATTGAGATAAAGAAAGGTATAAAGCCAGGGAGTGGTATTGGTAGTTCTGCTGCTAGTTCAGCTGGAACAGTATTTGCAATTAATCAACTTCTTGATTCACCATTTAGTCAATTGGATTTAATTAAATTTTCAATGGAAGGTGAAAAGTTTGTTAGTGACTCATATCATGCAGATAATGTTGCACCAATTATCTTAGGTGGAATTACCTTAGTTAGATCAATTAATGAAATTGATGTTATTAACCTTCCTTCGCCAAAAAGCCTAGAGGTGATTATAATTAGGCCCAACATTGAGTTAAAAACTTCAGATTCAAGAAAGGTTGTGAAAAAGAAGATTGAAATTGAAAAGATGGTTAAACAATCTGCCAATCTAGGTTCGTTTGTTAGTAGTTTATATACTGAAGATTTTGATCTAATGTCTAGATCAATTGTAGATTTTATTGCAGAACCTAATAGACGTATTTTAATTCCAGAATTTGATAACTTAATAAAAATTTCAAAAATTAACGGTGCAATTGCTTCAGGAATTTCTGGTTCTGGACCCTCAATTTTTTCATTATCAAACGACTCTATTGTCTCTGAAAAAATTTTAAAAGCTACAACTAATCATTATGACAAACTAGGTATTAGTTATGATGGGTTTATTTCTAAAATTAATACTACAGGAATAAAAATACTTGAATCCAATTGAAATATATAAGCTTAAATCATAACTCAGCTCCTACTTCATTTAAGAAGGCTGTTATAAATGGATTAGCTCCTGATAAAGGATTATATTTTCCTGAAAAGGATGTCAAACTCCCTAAAAGTTTTATTGAATCATTAAAAACCCTAGATAACAATGAAATTTGTTATGAGGTTATAAGCAATTATATAGATGATGAAATTCCAAAAAATAAATTATTAGAAATAGTAAATGATACTATATCATTTAAAATTCCTTTAAAAAAAATAGAACAATCAGTTTATTCACTTGAACTATTCCATGGACCAACATTAGCTTTTAAGGATATAGGCGCTAAGTTTATGGCATCCTGTTTAAATTATTTTAAAGATAGCTACACCTCAAAAAAAATTACTGTTTTAGTTGCTACATCAGGAGATACTGGTGGAGCTGTAGCTAAAGGTTTTTCGAATACAAAGGATATTGATGTTTGCATTATATATCCTAAGGGAAAAATCAGTGAGGTTCAAAAAAAACAGATAACAACTAATGGATCATATGTTAACGCAATTGAAGTAGAAGGTGATTTCGATTTGTGCCAATCAATGGTTAAAAAAGCATTTAATGATCAGGAAATTAATAGGAAAATTGCTTTAACTTCAGCAAATTCAATCAATGTTGCAAGATGGCTTCCTCAAATGTTTTATTATTTTTTAGCATATAAAAAAATCAAGAATAATAAAAAAAATGTCTTTTCTGTTCCAAGTGGGAACTTTGGAAATATCTGCGCAGGAATTCTATCAAAATCAATGGGTTTACCAATTGATCACTTTATTGCTGCTACTAATATAAATGATACTATTCCCAGATATATTAAGGACGGTATTTTTGAACCTAATAATACTTGTCCCACAATTTCCAATGCTATGGATGTCTCAAACCCAAGTAATTTCATAAGGATTCAAAAAATATATAATAATGATTTACAGAAAATTAGAAAAAATATATCTGGATTTAGCTATGATGATAAAACAACTAAAGAAGCAATTAAAAAATTATTTACTTCAGAAAACTATCTAACTGATCCACACTCAGCAATTGGTTATCTGGGATTAAAACAGTATATGATTAATAATGATGATAATTTAAACGGGATATTTATTTCTACAGCTCATTCAATAAAATTCAAAGATGTTGTTGAGGACACAATTAGTTCAAAAATAAAATATCCAGCTTCAATAAAAAAAATTCTAAATAAAGAAAGTAATACCCAGTCAATTGAAAGTTATTCTGAGCTGAAGGAAATACTACTTAACAGAAATTAATCATTTATATCTGGAAGTATTAGCTGATTAATTGGACTATCTAATTTCATGATTTTTTCAATTTCATTTGATGATCTAGGAGCATCCTCTGAAAGATTTATAGGTTCTGTATCAGTTATTAAGATATCATCCTCTATCCTTACTCCAATATTCCACCATTTTGGATCACAATCACTATTTTCAGGTATATAGATACCTGGCTCTACAGTTATAACCATATTCTTTTCTAGTGTTCTTGAACCTGGATCATGAACATCTAAACCTATATGGTGAGAAACTCCATGAGGATAGTATTTTCTTGCTTCTTTAGGATCATTTATAATTCCTAATTTTATTAAGCCCCGTGAAATTATTTCAAGACTCTCAACATAAATATCATTAAAAGTATTTCCAATTATAGCTTTTTTTATTGCCTCTTCCTGAGATTCATAAACTAAGTCATAAATTTCTTTCTGCTCTGGAGAGAATTTACCATTTACTGGAATTGTTCTAGTTACATCAGCTGTATAACCTCTATATTCTGCTCCAAGATCCATTAAAATTAGTTCATTATCAATATTAATATCCTCATTGGTTACATAATGTAAAATACACGAATTTGCTCCCGCACCTACAATTGAGTTATAACCCTCGTGAGCAGCCCCATATTTTCTATAAATAAATTCATGTATACCTTGAACCTCTCTTTCTGTCATTTCTCCATGAATTGCTTTCATAACCTCAATTTGAGCTAAGGAAGAAATTTTGATAGCCTTAGTTAATAGTTTAATTTCTAGAGAATCCTTTGTTTGTCTTAAACTAGACATAATATTATTAACTGAACTATTTTTAAATTCTTTTTTAATATCTCCTAAACCACTTAATTCTTCTTTATCATCAATAATCTCTAGGAACTTATTTTGAATATCATATAGATCATATTTGTCATCTTTGAAATCTCTTACATCATCTCTAACATCCATGCTTAAGACATTTGAAAAATTTTGAATTTGGAAGGGATCTTTAATAAAATTTGATCTAAGTTTAACTCTATCAAAGCCCATTTGTTTTGCACCATTTAATCCAAGTCTTCTTCCATCCCACATCTCTCTATATTCATTCTTCTCTCTCACATAAAGTATTTCATTATATAATCCATTATTATCTTGTTGATCATCTTTAAAGATTACTAGGACACCATGTGGTTCTCTCCAGCCAGATAAATAATAAAAATTAGGATCTTGGTGATACATAAAGTCTGTATCATTAGACCTTTTCATTATTGGTGCAGTGAAAAAAAATGCAATACTATTCTGTGGCATTTGTTCTCTAAACTCTTGTCTCTTCTTTTTATGAAATTCTGAACCTAAATCGTCAATATATTGTTGACCTGAAAGAATACTTGAAGAGGAAAAAATCAATAATAAAAAAAGAGTATTTTTGAATCTCATAATAATGTATTTAGAGATCAAATTAATGAAAAAAACAGTTCTTTTTGATAGACATAAAAAATTAAATGCAAAAATTGTTGAATTTGCTAATTATCTTATGCCTATTAGCTATTCATCTGTTAATGAAGAACACTTACATATCAGAAACGAAGTTGGAGTATTTGATGTTTCTCATATGGGTGAAATTGAAATTTCAGGATCAAATTCTCTAAATTTTATTCAAAAAATATGTTCTAATGATATATCAAAAATAAAAGTTGGGAAGGCACAATATAATTGCTTAACTAATGAATCTGGAGGTATTATTGATGATCTTATAGTTTATAGGCTTGAAGAAAAAAAATACCTACTAGTTGTAAATGCTTCTAATATATCTAAAGATTGGAATTGGATCATTAAACAGAATAGTGAATTTAATTGTTCTATAGTTAATATTTCTGATGAAATGTCACTTCTTGCTGTACAAGGACCAAAAGCTGAAGAATTATGTCAAAAATTTACTAATGAAGATTTAGCATTAATATCTAATTATTCATTTATTGTTTCCTCATTTGCAGGGTTTGAAAATATTATAATTTCAAAAACTGGGTATACTGGTTCGGGTGGATACGAGCTATATATACCTAATCATAGTACAGGCTTTGTTTGGGATGCATTGTTTAGTCAAAAAGAATTTAATCTAAAACCTATTGGATTAGCTGCTAGGGATACATTAAGAATTGAGATGGGGTATTGTTTATATGGAAATGACATTAATGAAGATATAACTACAGAAGAAGCGAATTTAAGATGGATTACAAAAATTGAAACAAATTTTATAGGTAGTCAAATTATTAATGAGCAGATTCAAAATGGGTGCGATAAAAAATTAATTGGTTTTAAGTTAAAAGAAAAATCAATACCAAGAAAAGATTATGAAATATTTGACAAGGAAAATAAATTTATTGGCAAGGTTACTTCGGGTACATTTTCACCAATTTTAAAGAAAGGAATTGGACTTGCACATATTAATTATATAAATCGCAAAGATGATTTAATATACATTAAGATTAGAAATAATATTTATCAAGCTGAAATTATAAAAACACCCTTTATTTAACTATGGGAAGAGCATTTGAATTTAGAAAAGCCAGAAAAATGAAAAGATGGTCTAATATGGCTAAAACTTTCACTAGAATTGGTAGAGAGATAATAATTGCTGTGAAAGACTCAGGGCCTGATCCATCTACAAATTCAAAATTAAGAGCCATTATTCAGAACGCAAAGGCTGCTAATATGCCTAAAGATAATATTGAAAGAGCTATAAAAAATGCTTCTGAAAAAAGCACAGAAGATTTTAAAGAGATTTTACTTGAGGGGTATGGTCCTCATGGTATCGCAATTCTTGTAGAAGCTGCTACTGACAATAATAATAGAACTGTTGCAAACATAAGAAGTTACTTTAATAAGTGTGATGGTAACCTTGCAACATCAGGGTCAGTTGATTTTTTATTTAATCATTTATGCTTCTTTCAAATAAGAGACGAAGGGCTAGACATTGAAGAACTTGAATTAGACTTAATAGACTTTGGAGTTACAGATTTAAGCAAATCAGAAAGCGAAATAAGTATTACAGCAAAATTTGAAAATTTTGGATCTCTTCAAAAAGAATTAGAAAGAAGAAAATTTGATATTATATCTAGTGAATTTGAAAGAGAAGCAATTACATTGAAAAACCTTAGTGAGGATGAAATAATTAAAGTAGAGAAACTAATAAATATGATTGATGAAGATGACGATGTTCAAAATGTTTATCATAATATGAAATCTGATAATTAAATTTTATTTCTAACAATTACATCACTAACCATTTTTTTGAGCTCTTTAAAATCATTATCAATGTTTCCTGTTGGATAAAATCGATTGTTAATCTTTACTTCTTTTCTATTATAGTCAAAAGATACCATTAGTATGGGTAATTTTGCTTTCAATGCTATGTAGTAGAAACCTGTCTTCCATTTGTTTACTTTTTTCCTTGTTCCTTCTGGGGCAATTGCCAGAATTTCAATTTTATTTGTTTTAAAAAGATCTACAACTGCATCAACAAGGTTTTCATTCTTATTTCTATCAACTGGAATTCCACCAAGAAATTTAAAAAAAAATGATGTGATTGGATTGAATAATTCTTTTTTACCAATAAATTTAATTTTCAAACCAGAATAAGTTCTTATCAAAACAGCTACTATTAAATCAAAGTAACTAGAATGAGGAACAACAGCAATAATATATTTATCATTAATAGGTAAAAACCCCTTAACCTTCCATCCAAGAACTTTCTTTAAAATAAACTTTGATAGAATTTTAATCATTTTGTGAACTAAATTTTTTTGCATTTAGAAGATCTTCAGGTGTATCTATAGATATACCATGAAAGGAAGTGCTAATCATTTTAATTTTTTTGGAATTCTCAACAATTCTATTTCCTTCAAGGCTTTCTATCATTTCAAGTTTTGATCTTTCTAATTTAGAAAAATCAATTAATGAGTCTTTTAAAAATGCATATACACCTATATGCCTATTATAATCTTGAACTTTATTTGAACCATAAGGAATTGGTAAACGTGAAAAATAAATAGCATTACTATTATTGTCAACAATAACCTTAACATTATTTGGATTGTTTATTTCATCAAAAGACTTAAACTTAGTCATTAATGAAGCAATTTGAACATTAGGATCTTTAAATGAATTTATTAAATCACTAATAGCATCTTTATTAATAAATGGTTCATCACCTTGAAGGTTTACAACGATATGATGATCTATATTAACTGCCGCTTCAGCAATTCTATCGGTTCCTGAAGAATGATTTTTTAAAGATTTAGACACAAGCCCTCCCTCAGATACTATAAGATCTAAAATCTCACTATTAGCACTAACTACATAAACTTCATCGAAAAGCTTAGTATCTATTGCAGATCTATAAGTTTTAAGTATAATAGGTATTCCATTAATTTTTTTAAGTAATTTATTAGGAAACCTTTCAGACTCGAGTCTAGCAGGGATTAAAGCTATAGTTTTCATTTAAAATATTTTTCTAATATAATTCATTTATATATTGTATCACGAAAAAAAAAAAATTGTAGATTTGTTAGAATCAAAAATTACCGAAATGAATAAAAAACGTGCATTATTTTTCTTTTTATGGTGTCTATCAATCTTTTTTGCATCACAAATATACAGTTCTATTAATGGACCTATAAAATTTAATAAAGTAAAGAATGAGAGATATACTCAAGTTATTAATAGGCTAAAGGATATTAGAAATGCTCAGATTGCCCATAAAGATGTAACTGGCTTTTACGCAAACAACTTTGACAGCTTAGTAAGTTTTGTTGATAATGGGATATTTACACTTATCGAAAAAAGAGATTCATCTTATTTAGAGTATAACAGATTATACAGAATTGATATGCTAAAAGAAGTTGAAATAGTTGATACACTTGGTTTTGTTTCAGTAAAAGATTCACTATTTGGTCAAAATGAATCATACAAGATGATGGCAAAAGTTCCGATACAAGGAACTGATTCAGAGTTTTCTATAAAAGCAGATATAATTGACAAAAATGGTTATCAGGTTCCTGTATTTGAAGTTAAAGTTACTAAAGATATTGTCCTATTCGATCAAAACAAAGATTTACTAGATCAAGAAAATAAAGTTATTTCGGTTGATGGAGTTAATGGAAGAGAGATTATTTTAGGTTCTATGTCTGAGGTAAGTACTAGCGGAAACTGGCCTACTATTTTTGATGCAAAAAACAAAGAGTAACACTAAAAAAACATTTGTTTATCAATTTGAAACCCACTTTCTTATTGAATCAGCAACTGATAATCATGAATTTTATTTTTCAGATAAGGATTATCTTGCAAAATCAAATATTTTTTTTTCAAAACTAGATAAAGATTATGTTGAAGTTATTTATTTAAATTCTCAACCGTCTATTGTTCCCAGTTTATATTTTGAGGAAAACATGAAGTCCAAATACTTAGATACAAACACAGTTGTTTCTAAGTCTATTGTAACTGACACATCAAGTGATAGAAAAATAAAAGTGGTTTATTCAATTTCAGATGAATTAACTGAATTACTAGTTAAAAATAACCTGGAATACTCTAATAACAATTACTTTACTTATTTATATAATTTCTTAGTTAATAAAATTTCAAAATCAGATGGATTTTCATTTTATATAAACCTAAACTATAAATCGTTTGATATAATTATTTTTAATAATAACGAGTTTATTTTTTTTAATTCTTTTAAAATCAATGATGAAAATGAGTTTTTGTACTATTTGTTCTTTGTATTAAAGAACTATGAAAGTTCAAATAAAAGTGATAAAATTATATTTCTAGGAAAATTCGAAAAATTTAAAGATTATTATGAAATTGCTTCAAAGTACTCTATTATTGATTTTGTTGACCTAACCAATAATTCCTCAATAATTAATGATTCACCATTTTTTTCAATTGTAAATGAGAATTATATCAGGAACTAAAAAAAGTATCTCTATTAGAGCTCCAAAAAACCTTCCAGTTAGACCAACTACAGATAAGGTAAAAGAATCCCTTTTTAATATAATTTCAAATAAATTTGATATTCCTGGATTAACTGTTTTAGACTTGTTTTCAGGAACAGGAAATATTTCATATGAATTTGCATCTAGAGGTTGTTCTGAAATAGTATCTATTGATAACAATCATAATTGTATTAGATTCATTAATAAAACTGCACTAAATTTTGATTTTAATATTCAAACAAAAAAGATAGACTATAAAGTTTACTTAAAGAATACAAAGAGAAAATTTGATATAATTTTTGCAGATCCTCCATATAATTTTTCGAATAAACAATACATTGAAATGGTTAATCAGATTAAAGAATTTGATATTCTAAATAATGATGGAGAGATAATAATTGAACATAGTTCAAACATATCCTTATTTAATTCTAATGAAAAAATAGAAGAAAGGAAATATGGTTCTTCTGTATTAACTATTATAAAAAAAGCAAGCCTATAAGCCGGATTCTGTCGAGTCTTATCATTTATCTAGATGTAATATTACTATTACATTCATACCGCCTACCCTTCTACTTAAAACGAGCAATTTTAAAATGTAGATTTACTTGGCGTTTCACCATGCAGAGTTTACAAGATTCCACTACAGCATTACCTGTACATACTTTCTGTTGCACTATTCCTATCTATAAATAGATGACGGGTGTTACCCGCTGCATTGCTCTTTGGTGTCCGGACTTTCCTCTGAATAAACAGCGATAAGTCAGCTTGCATAACAAATATAGTGTTTGTTGATAATTTTATTAAAAAAAATATATCATTTGAGAATAATTTTTTCTCAATCTCTATATTTGTTAATAATGAATAAATCCTCAATTTCATCAGCATCTGAATACAGACCAAAGGATTTTAGTGATATGATTGGGCAAGATGCCATAGTCAAAACACTTTCAAATGCTATAAAAAATGATCAAATACCACAAGCTCTTCTCTTTTGTGGACCAAGAGGTGTGGGTAAAACATCATGTGCAAGGATTCTTGCTAAACAGATAAATGATCTAGAGGATAACTTTGAGTATAATATTTTTGAACTTGACGCAGCATCTAATAATTCTGTTGAAGATATCAGAAATATTACTGATCAAATTAGAATACCTCCTCAAATTGGAAAATATAAAGTTTACATAATAGATGAAGTTCACATGCTTTCTAATGCTGCATTTAATGCATTCTTAAAATCATTAGAAGAACCTCCAAAACATGTTGTATTTATTTTAGCAACAACAGAAAAAAATAAAATTATTCCAACAATTTTATCTAGATGTCAAATTTATGATTTTAAGAAAGTTGACAGCTCATCAATCACCAAACTTTTAACTAGTATTTGTGTTGACAAAAAAATTAAATTTGATGAGAATTCATTGGCATTGATAGCTGAGAAATCTGATGGATCAATTAGAGATTCACTCTCAATGTTTGACAGGTTGGTAAGCTTTACAGATTCTAATTTAACAATCGCTGATGTAACATCTAATTTAAATGTTTTAGATTATGATACATATTTTGATTTATCAAGTTTTATTTTAAAAAAAGATATTCCAGGGATTTTAACAAAATACAATGATATTTTTAGTCGTGGTTTTGATGATATCAATTTTTTAAATGGTTTATCTAGACACTTAAGAGAGATGTTAGTCAGTAAATTAGGTACTTCAGAAAAAATATCTGACTTAAACAATGAATTAAAAGCAAAATATTTAGATCAATCTAATAATTTTTTAGATGCAGATCTTATTCTAATGATTCAAATAATTAATGAATGTTTAATAAATTATCAAAAAATAAATGATAAAAGAATTCATATAGAGCTTTGCTTAATGAGGATAGCTTCAATTGATAGCATTAAAAAAAAAAATCCTTAATTAAAACTTCAGACATAAAAAGTCTTATAAAGAAGGAAACAAAAGAACTTGATGATTATACTGAATCTAATAATAAAAAATTATTTAATTCACCTCAACTTGAAGAAGTATCATCTTTATCTCTAGCTAGTTTAAGTTTTAAAAATTCCACTGAAGAAATACAAGAAGAAAAATTAGATAATTTACCTTCAGATAATTTCACAGAAAATGATTTTCAAATTGTTTGGAAAAAATTCTGTGATATAGAAAAAAATAAAGGAAATAATAATATTCTTTCTCTCTTAAATATGAATAATCCGAGTATTAATGATAATATCATTACAATATCTACAATTAATAAAATGAATTTTAAAGAAGTTAAAGGTTACAAAAGTAGAATTCAAACATTCTTATCAAAGGAGTTAAATAATTACTCAATATCAGTAGATGTTAAATTATCTGATGAGATTACTAAAAGTTCTTACCTAGACAGTAAAGATAAACTTGATTTATTAATAAAAGACAATGAAAACATTGGTAAATTAATTACTGAATTAAAGTTAAGAATCTAACTTACTAGCATTATTTTCATAAAATATTTCATTTATCATCCCATCAACTAAGCCTGACTTTGGTACAAAAATTTTATTAGCTTTAACAAACTCCATAGTTGTTATAAATATTTTTAAAGCATAAATTATTACATCAGCTCTATCAGGGTTTAAATCAAACTTCATCATTCTCTCTTGGTAATTAAATTCCATTAAATTATTTGATAAATCTTTAATTGAAAGATAAGAAATAGGTTTACCAGATTTTGAACCTGTCATTGATTGAATTTTATTTATGTTTCCGCCTGTTGCAAATAATTTAATCTTATCATCATTATCTATGTTAGATTGTAACCATTTTTTTATATCCATAAACATTGAATCATCAACTAAATTATTAAGGAGTCTAACAGTACCAATTTTAAATGATCTAGATATCTTTTCCTTACCTTTTCTTAAAATTGAAAATTCAGTGCTTCCTCCACCAACATCAACATATAAAAAGGTTTTATTAAACTCAATTTTCTCATGAGAATTACCTTTAGAGATTATTTTAGCCTCCTTTATGCCTGTAATTAGTTCTATATTTAAATCCGTATTCTTTTTTACAATTGATATTACTTCTTTTGAATTTATTGATTCTCTGAGAGCTGAAGTAGCGTAAATCTTATAATCTTTTACTCCATGCACTTTCATTATATACTTAAAAGATAAGATTGCATTTGTAAGTAGAATGATTTTTTCATTTGATATTACACCATTTTTGAAAGAATCTTCACCAAGCCTTATGGGTAGTCTTAAATATGAGTTTTTTTGAAATACATATTCATCTCCTGAAGAAATAACATAGGAAATAAGCATTCTCACAGCATTAGAACCAATATCAATAGCAGCAATTTTTCTCAATTTAATATATTGTTTTTAAAATAAGTGTAGGTATCTAACTGAGATCTAATAGTTTTATTTGAATTATTAACAAATTCATTTTGAGAGGTATGGTTAATTAGCCTAGTTTTAACATTATCATTATCACTAATGTAAAGAGTTTTTAAAATTTGTTGTTTAAGATTATCTTGATAAATTGGACAAGCAACTTCAACACGTTTTTCAATATTTCTTGTCATTAAATCAGCAGAAGATATATAGACTTTTGTTTTTCCTCCGTTTTCAAAAACATAAACTCTAGAATGTTCAAGATATTTATCTACAACACTTTTAACCTCAATATTTTCACTAAGACCAATTTTACCTGGTATTAAACAACATATTCCTCTAACTAATAATTTTATTTTTACACCTGAATTACTAGCCTCGTATAATTTGTCAACAAACTTATAACTTGTAAAGCTATTTAATTTAAATATGATATTAGCTTTTAATCCTTTCTTAGCATTTGAAATTTCATTATCTATAAGTTCAAAAAGTTTTTTAGAAGTCTGATGAGGTGAAACAATTAGATGTTTATAGTCATGTATTTTATAATTAGCTTTAAGAAAATCAAAAACTTTATGAACTTCTTTTAATATTTTTTGATTTGATGTAAATAGTGTGAAATCAGAATATATTTTAGCTGTAGATTCATTAAAATTTCCTGTACTAACAAACCCATAGAATCTTTTTTTATAACCCTTAAACCTTTCAATTAAACATATCTTTGAATGAACTTTTAAACCTTTAACTCCAAAAATTAAATCTACGCCTGCTGCTTTTAATTGTTGGGATACCTTAATATTGTTTTCTTCATCAAATCTAGCTTGAAGTTCAATTTGAACTAATACTTTTTTACCATTTTTTGCAGCATTAATAAGAGAGCTTATAACATTTGATTTTTTTGATAATCTGTATAAAGTTATTTTAATTGACTTAACACTTGGATCTATTGCAGACTGCCTAAGGATAGACACCAAATAAGAAAACGAATGATAAGGGGTATACATTAAAAAATCCTTTTCAGATATTTGATCTAAAAGATTAGATTCAATTTTTAAACTATTTATATCTAATGCTTTTTCTTTTGGATATAGCAAATCAGATCTTCCTAAATCTGGAAAATTCATGTAATCACTTCTATGGTGATATTTACCTCCAGGTATCAAACTATCATAAGAAGAAATTTTAATTTTTTTAATTAAATAGCTTAAAGTTGAACCAGAGATATTTTTATCATAAACTAACCTAACTGGGTTACTAATTTTTCTCTTATTAACGTATTCTTGAATTTTTTTAATATAACTCTTAGATAGATCAATATCATCTATGTCAAACTCTGCATCTCTAGTAATTTTAAGCATATTAGCTTCAATATCAGAGTAGTTAAAAAAACTAAAGATAATATCTAAATGATATCTAATTATATCATCAATAAGCATAATATACTGTTTATCGCCTTTTTTAGGAAGAACAACGAACCTACTTATATCTCTGGGTATTTCTACCAATGCATAGATATTATTATCATCTATAAGCTTAATGTTAGTTATTAGAAATGCCTTATTGTCTTTGAAATCATGAAGCTTGTTGTTTGACAATATTACAGTAACTAAAGAAGGGCTAATTTTTCTAATAAAATAATCCTTTAAAAATTCTTTTTGAGACTCTAACACCTCATTTTCATTAATAAAAACTATATTTTCATTTTTTAATGATTTTTCAATTGACTCAAGAATTAATGAACTTTTTGACTGAAGATTTATAACCTTAGAAGTAATTTGATCTAAAAGATTTTTAGCAGCTATATGATCTTTACTGTTTTTTGAAGTTGGTTTTGTGTCAGCAATTCTTTTTACAGTTGCATATCTAACTTGAAAAAATTCATCTAAATTATTTGAAAAAATTCCTATGAACCTTAATCTTTCTAGGATTGGGACCTCTTTATTAGAAGCTTCCTGAAGAACTCTTGCATTAAAATCTAGCCAACTTAGCTCTCTATTTATGTATCTAGGTTCCACTTTTTAAATTATTAGTATAAGAAGTTGGTTTTAAATTTAAAATATCAGACCATGAATTAGAATTAAACTTCATAGAAAACCATCTTGCAGTTGGTAAATTTAAAATTTTATTTTCGGAAAAATAATTTGAAATTTCAGTATACGCAGGATTATGACCAACCAAAACAACTTCTGAATATTTATTTTCAATTTTATTTACAAAATTAAGTACTTCATTAAATTCAAAAGTATATAAGTCTTCACAAATACTAATCCTATTTGAGTTGATAGATAAACATCTAGTTAAAATTAAAGAAGTATGAATAGCTCTAGCAGCAGAACTTGAAAATATTTTATCAGAGTTAATAAACTGAACTTTTGATAATTCAGCTATTTTTTTAATTTTTACAACACCAGAATTATTTAATGGTCTATCAATATCGTCTAAATTATAATCCCAGGAAGATTTTGAATGTCTTAAAAAGGTGATTTTTTTCATCTAAGGAGACAAAATATTATGTTGCCATTTATCATCAATTAAATTTGACACAACCCTATTATGAAGTCTATTTTTTCTTCCTTGCCAAAATTCAATTTCATGAATTAAAATTTCAATTCCTCCCCAATGAGAAGGTCTTACAAGATTTGAGTTTTTATTTTTTTCTAAGAATTCAGCATGTCTATCTAACAACTCATCATAATTAGAAATAATTTGACTTTGATTTGAAACTATTGCACCTACTTGACTAGTAAAAGGTCTAGATTTAAAATATGTATCTGAATATTTTTCTGATGTTTTTTTGGCAATCCCCTTAAAAATCACTTGTCTTTCTAATGGTGCCCAATAAAAGGATGCACAAATATTTGGATTTTCATTTATAGCCTTACCTTTTTTACTTTGATAGTTAGTAAAGAAAATTAAACTCCTATCTCTAATCTCCTTAAGTAAAACAACCCTTGATGAAGGAACATTATTATCACTTGTAGAAATGGTCATAGCATTTGATTCAATTATTTCGTCAGATTTCTCTGCATCCTTGAACCACTTTTTAAAAAAATTCATAGGATTATCTCCGATTTCATCTATACTAAGGGAATCCCTATCGTAAAATTTTCTGTGATTAAATAATTTCATTATTCATTAATTGAAAAATTCATTTTTGATGCAAGCAAATAAATTATAGCCATTCTTATTGCAACACCATTCTCTACTTGGTCTAAAATAAGAGAATTATTTGATTCTACAACGTCGGAAGTAATCTCAACACCTCTATTAATTGGTCCAGGATGAAGAATCAATATGTCTTTTTTGATTTTATTTAATTTATTAACATCTAAACCAAATAGCATTGAATACTCTCTATTATCAGGAAAATATGATTTTAGCATTCTCTCACGTTGAACCCTAAGAACATTTACAGCATCACACCATTTTAATGCTTTAACAACGTCCGTTTCAATTGATACATTAAGCTTTTCAATATCTTTAGGGAGAAGACTTAAAGGACAAGATAATTTTACATTTGCTCCTAATAGATTAAGAGTATATATATTTGATAATGCAACTCTAGAATGGATAATATCACCAACAATTAAAATATTCTTACCCTTCAGATCTTTTAAGTTTTCATATAATGAAAATGAATCTAATAAAGCTTGTGTTGGATGTTCATGAGCTCCATCTCCTGCATTTATAATACATGAATTGGTATGTTGAGACAGTAGCAATGAAGATCCTGGATTAGGATGCCTTAAAACTATCATATCAACTTTCATAGCTAGTATATTATTAACTGTATCAATTAATGATTCACCTTTTTTAACAGATGAAGAAGAACTAGAAAAGTTAATTATATCTGCTCCTAATCTTTTTTCTGCTAATTCAAAAGATATTTTGGTTCTAGTACTATTTTCAAAAAATAAGTTAGCAATGGTAATATCACGTAATGTTGGAACCTTTTTTATTGGTCTATTTATTACTTCTTTAAAATGAGATGCAGTCTTAAATATTAAACTTATGTCGTTTTCATTTAAAGACTTAATACCTAAAAGATGGTCAACACTTAGTTTATTCATTTAACTCTCAATATATATTACGTTATCTTTTAATTTTTCACCCCATAAAACCTTTACTCTATCGCCTTTGAAAGTATCAATTTTAGCACCACAGTAATTGGCTTCAATAGGAATTTCTCTTTTAAATCTTCTGTCTATTAAAACAAGTAGTTCAATTGACTTTGGTCTTCCATAAGTATCGATAGATGACATAGCTGCCTTAACACTTCTTCCAGTAAATAACACATCATCGATTAAAACAACATTTTTATTTTCAATTGAAAAATCAATTTTTGTTGAACTTGCGGAGAGTGTTTTCTCAGATCTTCTAAAATCATCTCTGAAAAAAGTATAATCCAGAATACCACTTTTAATCTTAATATTAGGATGATCTCTTTCAAAGACTTCTAAAATTTTATCAATTAAAAAAACACCTCTTGGCTGTAATCCTAATAATACTGTATCATGAAAGTTTTTATGGTTTTCAATTAATTCATAAACAAGCCTACTTAGTATTATTTCAATTTTTTTTGAATCTAAGAGGATTTTATTTGGCATGATCTTAAGTTATTACAAAAATATAAATTTTAAATTTTAAGTATGGTGTAAAAAAAAATCCTCAAAAATTGAGGATTTAAAAATTTATTCTTCATCTTTTTTATTGGATTTCTTTTCCTTGACTTTTTCTTCAACAATTTCTTCAGGAGATGAATCATTATGAGTTTGCATATGAGATACAACAACTCTTTTAAATTCTTTGCTAAACTCTATTACTTTGAATTCAGCAATTTCTCCTTCAACTAATTTAGAGCCATCTTTTTTATCTAAATGTCTTGTAGGGCAAAAAGCTGATATATCTTCATTGAAGTTTATAATAGCTCCTTTATCAATAACTTCAGAGATTTCAGATTTATGAATAGTGTCCAAAGCGAAATCTTTTTCATAAACATCCCAAGGATTTGGTTTAGTTTGTTTGTGACCTAAACTAAGTTTTCTACCATCTACATCTAAGTCAAGTATAACAACTTCAATTTTATCACCAAGTGATAGGAACTCAGAAGGATGTTTTATTTTTTTTGTCCAAGAAAGGTCAGATATATAAATTAAACCATCAATACCTTCTTCAAGTTCAATGAAGACTCCAAAGTTTGTGAAATTTCTAACAGAACCTGTATGATTTGAACCTATTGGGAATTTCTTTGTAATATCTGTCCATGGATCCTCAGATAATTGTTTCATACCTAAAGACATTTTTCTAGATTCTCTGTCAAGATTAAGAACAATCGCTTCAATGTTATCACCAACATTTACAAAGTCTTGAGCACTTCTAAGATGAGTTGACCATGACATCTCAGAGACATGAACTAAACCTTCAATACCTTCATCGATTTCAATAAAAGCACCATAATCAGCTATTACAACAACTTTACCTGTTACTTTTGATCCTTCTTTAACATCATCGCCTAGCTTATCCCATGGATGTTGAGTTAATTGTTTAAGTCCTAGTTGAATCTTTGATTTATCATCGTCAAAGTCTAAAATAACCACTTTGATAGTTTGATCAAGTTCAAGAATTTCACTTGGATGATTGATTCTACTCCATGATAAGTCAGTTATATGAATAAGACCATCAACACCACCTAAATCAATAAACACACCATAAGATGTCATATTTTTTACAGTACCTTCTAAAACCTGACCTTTTTCAAGTTGACTAATTATACCCTTTTTCTGTTCTTCAATATCTGCTTCAATAAGAGCTTTATGAGAAACAACAACATTCTTAAATTCATGATTGATTTTAACTACTTTAAAATCCATGTTTTTATTAGTATACTGATCATAATCCCTAATAGGTTTAACATCAATCTGAGATCCTGGCAAGAATGCCTCAATTCCAAAAACATCTACAATCATACCACCTTTTGTTCTGCACTTAACAAATCCTTGAACAATATCTCCTTTGTCATGAGCTTCATTAACTCTATCCCAAGCTTTAATTACTCTAGCTTTTCTATGAGATAAAACTAATTGACCTGACTTATCTTCTCTAGTATCAACTATAACTTCAACTTTATCACCAATCTTAAGATCAGGGTTATATCTAAACTCATTTTTTGAAATCACTCCCTCTGATTTAGCATTAATATCAATTATAATGTCTTTGTCAGTTAAATGAATAACTTCTCCCTCAATTATATTATCATCTGATGTGTCAACAAAGTTTTTTTCGACAAGTTTTTCAAATTCCTTAATTTGCTTGTCATCAAGCTCATCTATTCCTTCTTGGTACTGATGCCAATTGAAGTTTGTTAAAAAATCGTCTTTAGGTTCAGCCTTTTTTTTAGCTTTAGAGGGAGTAGTTTTAACTGACTTTTCCGTCTCCTCTAAATTAGTATTTGCAGTATTTTCTTCACTCATAGTGCGCAAAAATATAATTAATTAAGTTATTGGCAAAGTTAAGTTCAGTTTTTTATCTATTGAGATTTTATTTTAGAAAGTATTTTCTCAAAAACCTGCTCAATAGTAAGAAGTGTAACGTCTATTTCAAAGGCATCATCAGCTTTTTTAAGAGGTGCGATTTTTCTTGTTGAATCAGTATTATCTCTTAATATAATTTCTTCTTCAATTGATTCTAATTTAACTGATTTATCGTTAATCTGCTTATGGCGTCTTTCTGCCCTTATTTTTGGATCTGCTAGAAGAAAAAATTTAAATGTAGCATTTGGAAAAACTACTGTACCTATATCTCTTCCATCTATAACAAGTGAATTGGATTTTGCTGAACTCCTTAATTGTTCATAAACAAAATCTCTTATTTCAGGTTTCTTTGCAAAATTACTGACATTTACAGAAACCTTAAAACCTCTAATTTTCTGCGTTACATCATTACCATTAAGATAAATACTTAGTTTTTTATCTTTATATACCTGCTCAATAGAGATTTGATTTAAAACACTTTGACTAATATTATCATTTGAGTTAATATTGTTTTGAATAAGATATAGTGTAATTGCCCTATAATAAGCACCTGAATCTCGATAATTATAATCAAATTTTTCAGCAATTTTTTTAGCTTGAGTGCTTTTTCCTGTTGAAGCTTCTCCGTCAATAGCAATAATTACTGGGTCCAAATCAAATTACTTTATGGTTTAAAACTTTCCTGTTTGTCATGGCGTTATCAATAACTTCAGTCATTGAATCAACATAAATAAACTTTACTCCTTTAAGATATTTTTGATTAATTTCTTCAATATCTTTTTTATTATATGAACTTAGAATAATTTCTTTAATATTAGCTCTTTTAGCAGCTAAAATCTTCTCTTTAATACCACCGACAGGTAATACTTTTCCTCTTAAGGTAATCTCACCAGTCATAGCAATGTTCTTTTTTACTCTTTTTTGAGTAAATAATGAAACCAGAGAAGTTAAAATAGTTATACCAGCACTTGGACCATCTTTTGGAGTTGCTCCTTCAGGAACATGAATATGTATATTATATTTTGAGTAGTCTAGGTCTTTGCTAACTCCAAGTATTTTATGGTTAGATTTAATATATTCAAGAGCGATTATAGCAGACTCTTTCATGATTTTACCTAAGTTTCCAGTAATAGAAAGATCACCTTTTCCATCTGAAATTGATGATTCAATAAATAATATTTCACCACCAACAGAAGTCCATGCTAAGCCGGTAACAACTCCTGCCACTGAATTGTTTTCATATTTATCTCTAAAGAATTTTTTAGGACCAAGAACATTTTTTAAATAATTAATATCTGAAGTATCGTTAAGTTTAGATTTAGAAACTATGTTTTTAGCTCTATTTCTTATTAATTTTGCAATCTGTTTTTCTAAACTTCTAACACCAGACTCCCTGGTATAATCACTTATGATATCTTTTATTGTTTGATTATTAATTTTAAAATCATTAATCTTCATTCCATGGTCTAATAGTTGTTTTTTAATCAAGAATTTTGAAGCAATTGAGGATTTTTCTTCTGTTGTATAACCTGATACATTTATCAACTCCATCCTATCTAATAATGCTGGGTGCATTGATGATAAGTTATTAGCAGTGGCTATAAACATAACTTTTGAAAGATCATATCCGATTTCCAAGAAGTTATCATGAAAAGAATTGTTCTGTTCTGGATCTAATAACTCCAATAATGCTGAACTAGGATCACCTTGAGATCCACTGGAGATTTTATCTATTTCATCTAACACGAATACTGGATTTGAAGTACCTGATTTTCTGATACTTTGAATAATCCTACCTGGCATTGCACCTATATATGTTTTTCTATGTCCTCTAATTTCAGCCTCATCTCTTAATCCTCCAAGAGACACTCTTACATATTCTCTATTAATTGATTTTGCAATAGATTTACCTAATGAAGTTTTTCCAACTCCAGGAGGTCCATACAAGCAAAGTATGGGAGATTTCATATCACTTCTAAGTTTAAGAACTGCTAGATATTCTATAATTCTTTTTTTGACATCTTCAAGTCCAAAATGATCCCTGTCCAAAATCTTTTGAGCTTTGGTTAGATCAAAATTATCTTCAGAAAACTTTTCCCAAGGCAAATCAACTAATAAATCGAGATAATTTCTTTGAACAGAATATTCCGCTACCTGAGAATTCATTCTCTTTAGCTTAGATAGCTCTTTATCAAAATGGACTTTAGTTTCGTTATTCCATTGCTTGTTTTTTGATTTATTGATTAGCTCCTGAACATCTTCTTGATATGAATTCTCTCCAAGTTCTTCCTGAATAGTCTTCATCTGCTGCTGAAGATAATATTCACGTTGTTGTTGATCTAAGTCATTTTTTACCTTAGATTGAATATCATTTTTTAATGCAAGTTTCTCGTATTCAACATTTAAAAACTTTAAACATTTAAGAGCTCTTTTTTCAACACTTACACTTGAGAGTAATTCTTGTTTATCTTTTACAGTTATATTCATATTAGAACAAACAAAGTTTATTAAAAATGTAGAGCTATGAATATTTTTAATAGCAAATGAAGCTTCAGAAGGAATATTAGGGTTTTCCTTAATTATCTTTAGAGCTATATCTTTAATTGCATCTATTGTAGCTAAAAAATTACTATCTGATTTTTTTTGACTCTTATCTGAAACCGGGTCTACAGTTGCCTGAATATATGGATCAGTTTTAACTACAGATTTTATTTTAAATCTTTTTTTACCTTGGATTATAACTGTTGTGTTTCCATCTGGCATTTTTAAAACTCTTAATATTTTAGCCACAGTTCCAATACCATAGATATTCTCAATAGTTGGGTTCTCTATTTTAGAATTTTTTTGAGCTACAACACCAATTAGTTTATTTGATTTGTTTGCATCATTAATCAATTTGATTGACTTGTCTCTACCAGCATTTATTGGAATTACAACACCTGGAAACAAAACAGTATTTGTTAATGGAAGTATAGGTAGTACCTCTGGAAGACTCTCTTTCTCTAGTGCTTCTTCGTCCTCAGATGTCATTAATGGAATGAATTCTGATTCTTCACCAAGATCATCAAATGACATTTTGTCTATATTATTAAAAATGATACTCATAAGATATAATTACAGTCATTTTGTCATAAACTAAAAACAATTAAATATTAATTGACTAGCTACAACTATTACATATATATAAAGACAAAAGCTATGCCAACTTATTTTTATCAATTCGTGGGACTCTTGTAAGTAAAATTGCTCCTAGGAAGAAGAAGAACATAAATATTATCACAGAAAATCTAACAGAACCCGTAACCTGGGCTGCTATAGCATAAAAAAGCATACCAAATACAATTCCAATTTTTTCTGTAACGTCATAGAAGCTAAAAAATGAAGTTGTATCATTAGTGTCTGGAATAAATAAAGAAAATGTGGCTCTAGCAACTGGCTGAGTACCACCCATTAATAGACCAACAAGTCCTGCAATCATATAAAACTCATTAGGTGTATTTATGTAATATGCATATAAACAAACTGCACCCCACAGAAAGATTGCAAAAGTCAATACAATAATATTTCCAAATTTTTGTGCTAATCTACTAAATATGAATGCACCCGCTATTGCTACAATCTGTATAAGTAAAATACTAATAATAAGACCTGATGTTTGATCTGAACCAGTCCAATCAATTTCATTTACTCCGAAATATGAAGCTATGTATAAAACTGTTTGCAAAGAGAATGAAAAAACAAAAAATGCTATTAGAAACCTAGTAAATCTTTTACTTGATCGAATAATTTTGTATACATTTTTCAATTCTTTAAATCCGTTCCAAATAATATTTTTTGGAATTTTAACTCCTATATTTCCTTTAGGTAGATGATAAAATGAATATTGACTGAATCCTAACCACCATAGTCCAACTATTGCAAATGAAGACTTCATTGCTATTATTTCTGATTCAAAACCAAAGGACTCATAAAAATTTATCATAATAAGATTGATAAGAAGAAGTAAAACACTTCCTATATACCCCATTGTATACCCTTTGGCACTTACGATATTTGTTTGATTTGGATATGTAATATCTCTTAAGTATGAATTATAATAAACTAAGCTTCCCCAAAAACCAATCAAAGTAAGTGTATAAAAAATCAAACTTATTTCAATTGTTTCAAGCTCAAACCAATATAAGCCAATACATGATAAGGATCCTAAGTAAACAAAAAACTTCATGAATATTTTCTTATTTCCAATATAATCAGCAACTCCACTTAAAAGTGGAGAGAGAAATGCAATTAATAGAAATGAAAAAGCAGAAACTAAGCTAATGAGAGTGTCTTTATTAATTTCAGCATTAAATAATATTATAGAATTAGTTTGAGAAAAGACATATTGAGAATAATAAATTGGAAAAACTGCAGATGATATGACTAGTGAGTAAACTGAATTGGCCCAGTCATAAAGTGTCCATGCTCCAATTAGCTTTTTACTTCCTCTTGGATGATCGGTTTTTTTATTAAACATAAATTTAAATGATTCTCAAATTAAGTAAATAAATCAAAAGATATATATATTTGTCAAAAATAATTGATGTTTAAAAAATTACATTTATTTGGAGTTTTAATTTTTAGCTTTACTTTTCTAAATTGTCAAACTTCAACAAATATTGAAGAACCAAAAATAACTTTTAAAGTGAGTAAAACAGATAAAGAATGGAAAGAAGACCTTTCCCCTGAAGAATATGAAATTCTAAGAAATAAAGGAACTGAGAGACCAAATACAGGGATCTACAATATGCATTTTGAAGAAGGTGTTTATGCTTGTAAAGGTTGTGGCCAAGCCCTTTTTAAAAGTAATAATAAGTTTATGTCTGATTGTGGATGGCCAAGCTATGAGAGTGCTATTCCTGGTGCTATTACATATGTAAAAGACACAAGTTTAGGAATGATAAGAACAGAGATATTATGTTCTAATTGTGGTGGACACCAAGGTCATGTTTTTGATGATGGACCAACTGCAACAGGTAAAAGATATTGTGTAAATTCTGCGAGTATTAATTTTATAAATAATAAAAATGAGTAAAAAATATGATTTAGTTGTTTTAGGTAGTGGTCCAGGTGGTTATGTAACTGCCATAAGAGCCTCTCAGTTAGGATTAAAAACTGCTATAATTGAAAAAGAAAGTCTTGGTGGTGTTTGCCTTAATTGGGGATGTATCCCAACTAAAGCATTATTGAAGTCAGCCCAAGTATTTGAGTATCTAAAAAAGGCTGATACATATGGTTTAAAAATTAAAGATTTTGATAAAGATTTTGACTCTGTCGTAAAAAGAAGTAGAAGTGTAGCAGATGGTATGAGCAAAGGTGTTAACTTTTTGATGAAAAAAAATAAAATTGATGTAATTAATGGGTATGGTAAGATTCTTCCAAATAAAATTATTTCAGTTGAAAATGAAGGAAAGATTGAAAATTATGAAGGAGATAATATTATAATAGCAACTGGGGGAAGATCAAGGGTTATTGAATCAATTCCTCAAGATGGTAAAAAAATAATTGGTTACAGAGAAGCTATGACTCTTCAAAAACAACCAAAAAAAATGATAATAGTTGGATCTGGAGCTATAGGTATTGAATTTGCATACTTCTACAATTCTATGGGAACTGAGGTTAAAGTAGTTGAATACATGGACAGAGTTTTACCTGTTGAAGATAAAGATATTTCAAATCAATTAAATAAAACCTTTAGAAAATCAGGAATTGAAATTCTTACTAATTCAGAAGTAATTTCATCAGACACTAAAGGTAAAGGAGTTAAAGTTCAGATTAAGTCTAAAGGACAGATTTCTGAACATGAAGCAGATATTGTTCTCTCTGCAGTTGGTGTAAAAAGTAATATTGAAAATATTGGACTTGAAGAAGTTGGTATTGCAGTTGATAAAGACAAAATAATTGTTGATGAATATTATAAAACTAATATTCCTGGTTACTATGCTATTGGTGATGTAACTTCTGGACAAGCACTTGCTCATGTAGCTTCAGCTGAAGGTATACTGTGTGTAGAGAAAATTGCCAATCATGATGTTGAACCTATTGATTATGAAAACATACCTGGTTGTACTTATTGTGCTCCTGAAGTTGCTTCTGTAGGATTAACAGAAGAAAAAGCTATTGAAAAAGGGTATAGCATTAAAGTTGGTAAATTTCCATTTACAGCTTCTGGAAAAGCACAAGCTTCAGGACATTCTGATGGTTTCGTTAAAGTGATTTTTGATGAAAAGTATGGAGAGTGGCTTGGATGTCACATGATTGGAGCTGGAGTAACTGACATGATAGCTGAGGCTGTTTTAGGTAGAAAACTTGAAACCACAGGTAAAGAGATAATAAAATCAGTTCATCCACATCCTACAATGAGTGAAGCTTTAATGGAAGCTGTAGCTGATGCCTATGATGAAGTAATTCATCTTTAATTGATTAAACTCTCAATTGCGAGTCTATAACTATCTAAACCAAAACCTATAATTATTCCGTTTACTACAGGAGATAAGAAAGAGTTATGTCTAAATTCTTCTCTAGAATAAGTATTCGAAATATGAACCTCAATAACTTTACTATCTATTGATTTAACAGCATCCGCAATTCCAACAGAAGTATGAGTGTAAGCAGCAGCATTTAATATAATTCCGTCACAATCTTTAGATTCATGAATATGATTAATAATTTCACCTTCAATATTTGATTGAAAATAATCAAATGTAATGTTAGGAAAAGAAGATTTAAGTGAATCTAAATATGAATCAAAATTCTGACTGCCATATATATCAGTCTCTCTAGTTCCTAGAAGATTCAAATTAGGTCCATTAATTATCGTTATTTTCATATATTATAAAGGTAATGTATAAAGACTAATTAAAAAATTAAAATGAATTGGGATTCTAGCTTTGAGAATTTTAAAAATTATCTAAAATTAGAAAGAGGGTTAAGCGATAACTCAATTAAAAGCTATGAATTTGATCTTAATTTATTTAAAAATTTTTTGGATTCAAATCAACTCAAAGACACTCCTCTTAACTGTAAAACTGAGACTATAAAAAATTATTTATATAAAAACCTATCAGATAAAAAATCAAGAAGTCAGGCTAGAAGTATATCTGCTTTAAAAAGTTTTTTTAATTATTTAATTTTTGAAGAACTAATTAAAGACTCTCCTATATCTAATATTGAGGCTCCCAAACTAGAGAAAAAACTTCCTCAAGTATTGACAGAAGACGAGATTAGTCAACTAATAAAATCAGTTGATCTTAATCACGTATTTGGACAGAGAAATAAAACAATAATAGAGGTTTTATATGGAACAGGGATTCGTGTAAGCGAGTTGGTAAATTTAAAATTATCAAATATATTTTTCAAAGAAAATATTCTTAAAGTAAATGGTAAAGGAGATAAAGAGAGGTTTGTACCGTTAGGGGAAATTGCTTCTAATGAAATTAAGACATATATAAACCTAAGAGATAATTTAAAAATTGATTCAAAATTTACAGATATCTTATTTCTTAATAGATATGGGAGAGCGTTAACTAGATCAATGATTTTTAAAATAATAAAGGATGCTTCTAAAAGTATTAAATTAGAGAAGAAAATAAGTCCACATACATTAAGACATTCATTTGCAACTCATTTACTTAAAAATGGTGCAGATTTAAGAACAATTCAGTTAATACTTGGTCATGAGAGTATAACAACTACTGAGATCTATACACATCTAGACACTTTTCACCTAGAAGAGGTTTTAAAAAAATATCATCCCAGAGGAAACTAATTGATTAATTGTAACCCTAGAGGAGACTACTCCTTCATTAATCGGAATCCTTCACCATGAACATTAATAATTTTTAGAGAAACGTCTTTATCAAGATATTTTCTAAGCTTAGCAATATAGACATCCATACTTCTTGAAGTGAAATAATTAGCATCTCTCCATATCTTATTTAAAGCAATATCTCTAGGAAGAAGATCGTCAAAATTAAGAACTAGCATTTTAAGTAATTGGTTTTCTTTTGGAGATAATTTAAAAGAGTCACCCTCCTTGTGAGTTAAAATACGAAGCTTTGAATTGAAATCAAACTGACCAAATTCAAACTCAAATTCATCAGTTTCCTGAGTACTTAGATTGGGTTTTCTATTTAAAATAGATTTAATTTTAGCTAATAGTATTTCAGAATCAAAAGGTTTAGTCAGGTAATCATCAGCACCAATTTTATAACCTTTTAGAACATCATCTTTTAAATTTTTTGCAGTTAAAAAAATTAATGGAATAAGTTCATTTACCTCCCTTATTTCTTTAGCTAGGGTCAAACCATCCTTAAATGGCATCATTATATCAAGAATGCATAAATCAAAATCAGATCTATTAAATTTCTCAAATCCTTCTATACCATTAACAGCAAGAGATACTTCATAGTTGTTTATAGTTAAATAATCTTTTAAGATTCTTCCAAAATTTGGATCATCTTCTACTAATAAGATTCTTTTATTTGATTTCATATTAAATATTTTTAAGAGTTATATAAAACTTTGTTCCTGTACCTTTTTTACTTTCCAATGAAATTTTTCCATTATGAAAGTCAATAATTTTCTTAACATAGGATAATCCAAGACCATGACCTTTTATATTATGAATGTTACCATTATGTTCTCTGTAGAATTTTTCGAATATCATTTTTTGGGTATTCTTATCCATCCCTATTCCATTATCTTCAAAGCATAATATAATATCTTTATTTAAGTTTGTTGATGATATTATTATCTGTGGATTATCTTTAGAATACTTCACTGCATTATCTAAAATATTTATAATAATGTTCTCTAAATGATTACTATTTCCATTGATGTTAAAACTTTCAGCTTTAAGAGATAATTTTATTGATCCTTTTTTACTTTCTACTATTAATTTCACATGCTCTATAGCATCTTCTATTACTTCGTGAATGTTTATCTGTTCCATGTCAAAAGGATTAGAACTCTTCTCTAACTGAGATATTCTAAGAATATTCTCAACTTGTGATAACATTCTAGAGTTTTCTTCTCTTATCATTCCCAAGTAGGATATAAATTTATCATTTAAATTATTTTTAGAACTTGAGATTGCATCAAGAGCGAGATTTATAGTTGCTATAGGTGTTTTAAATTCATGAGATATATTGTTAATAAAATCATTTTTAATCTCAGATAATTTTTTTTGTCTAATTATTTGATAAAGTGCACTGGTTGAAATGACTACAATAACTAGAGTAAGCATGAAAGAAAGAGTAGCAACACCTATTATGCCTGAAAGAACATATTCTTGCTTTTCAGGAAATGATACAATTAAATTATAAGGAACGGGACCAGATCTATCATATAAAAATGGAATAGAATATTTGGGACCAGTCTGAACTTCTAAATAATTATTCGATTTAACCTTAGTTGAAAGACCATTACTGTATATACCAAACTCATATGGAGTAATAATATTTCTATCATTGAATCCTTGATTTAATAAAATTTGAATCTCACGTGAAGTAGTTCTTTTATGAATGGGAAGGGAAGATGCATATTCTTGAAAGGCTGCTTTATATTTCTCAAATTTGAATAAGTCTATATCTTCAACACTTTTTAACTTAGATATAGATGCGTTTAATCTATTCTCTCTTCTATCAAAAATATTTTTGTTTACTATAGTTGTTTTTACAGCCTTATAGTCTTTAAGATCATCATCTCCATATCTGTTTGAAAGATTATCAGGTAAATTTATATTATAGTCTTCTTCAAGAATTCCATAAGCAAAAAAGGTAGAAAGGTTAGATGATTGATCTTCATCTAAAAATAAAAATACATCAGTAAAGTTTGATTCATCTGGAGTTCCTAAAGAATCGATTAATAATTGATAAGTAAACACATAATCATTAAGCTCTCTATTTTGTATTTCATCAACAACTTCTCTAAGAGTTCTATTTACAGCAAGTGAAAACTCTTCTTCTTTAGTTTGCCATGCAGAATATATCCAGTAACCTTGCATTAGAATAATACCAATCAAAGAAAATGACATTAATAAAACTAAAGATGTATAGAGTTTCTTATTCATTTATATAAAATTCTCATTTTTAAAATTAAAATTTCTTAATGAAATGTTAATATCTATTGTTTAGGCTTTTAAATCAAGATGAATACTTAAAACTTTATCTTCTAGATCTTCTATGTTCTCGTTTCTAATTACATAATCACACTTATCAATAATTAAATTTTCATCTAGCTGATTATTAATTCTTTTCATTACTTCTTCTCTAGAAATGTTATCTCTATTCATAACTCTTTCAATTCTAATTTCTAAAGGTGCTTGAATAAAAATAATTTTATCATAACTATTCTCTGATTTAGTTTCAAAAATAATTGCAGCCTCTTTAACTATGTAATCTTCGTTATTTGAATTTAAAAAAAGTTTAAAGTCTTTTGCAACTGCTGGATGAATAATTGAATTTAGTAATTTAAGTTTCTCTGTATCTTCAAAAACAATTTTAGATAACTTTCTAGAGTTTAATATACCTTTATCATAAATATTATCTCCAAAAGAGGACTTTATTAAATTGATTAAATAAGGATCAGTATTAACCAATTTTTTAGCAGACTCGTCTGCACTGTAAGTTTTTACTCCTAAAAATTTAAAAAGCTCTAAAACAGTAGATTTTCCAGATCCAATACCTCCGGTTAATCCAATGATTTTCATTTTGAATTTAATTTATCAATAATTTCTTGACTAACTCCAACATTAGAAAATCCACCATCATTAAATATGTTTTGAAGAGTCACTCTTTTTGTATAGTCAGAAAAGAGAGATACTGTAAGATTTGCACAATCTTCAGCAGTTGCATTTCCTAGAGGTGAGGTTAATTGAGCATAATTTAGAAAATCATCAAGTCCTTTAACTCCTTTCCCAGCAGTTGTTAGGGTTGGAGATTGAGAAATAGTATTAACTCTAACATTTTTTTCTTTACCAAATATATATCCAAAACTTCTAGCTATTGACTCTAAATAAGCTTTATTGTCAGCCATATCATTATAGTTTGGGAAAGCTCGTTGAGCTGCAATGTATGTAAGGGCTACTATACTTCCCCATTGATTCATTGCGTCTAATTTAAAAAGAGATTGCATTAATTTATGAAAAGAAACAGCAGAAACATCCCAACCTTTAGTTAACCAGTCATAATTTAAATCTGTATACGGCCTACCCTTCCTTACATTTACTGACATACCAATGGAATGAAGAATAAAATCAAGCTTACCGAATTTGTCTGTAGCTATATTAATTAATTTTTCAAGATCCTCAAGACTTGTTGCATCTGCAGCTACAACCTCAGATTTTGTCTTTTCAGCTAACTCATTAATTGATCCCATTCGAATTGAAACAGGAGCATTTGTTAAAACAAATTCTCCACCTTCATTAAAAACACTCTCGGCTGTCTTCCAAGCAATAGAACTACTATCTAAAGCGCCGAATATTATTCCTTTTTTTCCTTTTAAAATATTATTTTCCATCGTATTGTAAATATAGTTTAATTCAATAATTCACTTGCAAGTTCATGGGCAGATTTATTTGATTTATCTCCTGACAACATTTCTGCTATCTCGTTAACTCTCTCTTTATCAGAAAGAAACTTTACATCAGTAATAATCTTATTATTGTCTTCTCTTTTAAATACTTTATAATGAAAATCACCCTTTGAAGCAACTTGGGGAGTATGAGTGATAACTATCACTTGCATTTTCTTAGACATATGTTTCATAAGCTCAGCAACCTTAGAAGATACAGAGCCTGATATACCTGTGTCAATTTCATCAAAAATAATTGAAGATAATTGTGTAAAGCTTGATAAAATAGATTTTATAGAAAGCATAACCCTCGATATCTCTCCACCTGAAGCTATGTCTTTTAATTCACTATATAGCGCACCAGCATTTGATTTAAATAAAAATCTACCTTCACTAATTCCATTTCTATGAATTGTTTCGCTTTTGATTAAATCAATCTTAATATCAGACTTTTCCATTCCTAATTCTGATAAATTCTTATTCATTAAAATTTGAAATTCAGGAATTACAGAATTTCTTTTATCATGAATTTTATTTGCTTTTGATATTAAGTTTGTTTTAATCAATTCTAACTCTTCTTCAAGCTCATCGATTTCAATATATATACTATCATGACTTGATATTTTAGAGGCTAAATCTTGCTTAATTATCAATAAATCATTCAATGAATCAACTTTATGTTTGTTTTGAAGAGAGAAAACCTTATCCAAAGTGTCTCTTAAGCTATCAATATTTTCATCTGAATTTGAGATATCATTGAGAATCAGTTCTGAGTCATTTACAATCTGATTTAAATTCTCATTAACTAAATTAAGATTCATACTCAACTCATTAAGACGATTTGAAGAATTTGAAACCTTACTTAAACTTTTAACTATCTGAGATAATTTATCTGATATACCAATTTCATCAGCATTTAACTCAGTATCAATTTTGGATAAAATATCTTTTATTTGATCAACATTATCAGCTTCTTTTACTTTATTATGAAGATCATCTAGGTTTAAATTATCAAGATCAAGATCTTGAAATTCAGTATATAAGAATTTATTATAGTCTAAATCAGAATTTAATTTTTCTCTAATTAGTCTCTTTGTTTCAATCTTTTTTTCAATTGACTGTAATGATTTAAATTCATTTAAATATATTTTAAAATCATCTAAATTATTAGAGAGTGAATCTAGAATTATAAAAATAAAATTTGAATCTAGTATACTTAAATTATTAAACTGTGAGTGAACATCAATTAATCTATTTGTAAGACTTGATAAAAGTTCAAGCTTGACAGGAGTATCATTAATAAAGGCTCTTGATTTACCATTTTGATTAACTTCTCTTCTTATTATAGTAATTTCATCATAATCTAAATCATTATTGGTAAAAAAATCAATTGGATTAAGATCCTTTAGATCAAATACAGCTTCAACAAAACATTTTTTATCCTTATTTATGATTTTTGAATTATCAATCCTAGACCCTAGAACCATTGAAAGACCTCCTAAAATTATTGACTTTCCAGCACCTGTTTCACCAGTAATAGATGTCATACCCTTATCGAAAGAAATTTCGATAGAGTCTATTAAAGCATAATTATTAATTTTAAGTGTCTTTAACATTCTTTATAATCTGGTTCAAAATATCAACTGAGACATCTGACTTTAACTTTTTATCAAATGAAGTTAATTTTAAAGTTGAATTTATAAAATCAATTTGATTATAGTCACTTGAAATTGGATTAAAATCACCAATTTTATTAACGACTATAGCATCAAGATTTTTTGATTTTAATTTGTTTTTTGCATTCTCAATAATATTATCAGTCTCAAGAGCAAATCCAACCAGATATTGTGAAGTTTTAATACTACCTAATTTCTTTAAAATATCTATGGTAGGTTCTAGTTTAATTGTATCTAGACCTTTTTCCTTTTTAATTTTATTTTGTTGAACTTCTACAGGTTTGAAATCAGATATGGCAGCAGAACAGATTACTACATCTGAAGTATCAAATAATTTAATTGTCTCATTAAACATTTCTTGAGAGTCTTCAACCCTAATAGTATTAATATTTTCAAGATCCATAGTAAGATTTG
This sequence comes from Flavobacteriales bacterium, assembly GCA_004214015.1. Taxonomy (GTDB): domain Bacteria; phylum Bacteroidota; class Bacteroidia; order Flavobacteriales; family Flavobacteriaceae; genus Marisimplicoccus. Next base: position 41,318 of record SGZE01000001.1, read on the forward strand.
TAGGACCAATAATTAAAGTAACATTAGCTCCAAGTTCAATAGCTTTTTGAGCAAGATTATATCCCATCTTACCAGACGAACTGTTTCCAATATATCTAACTGGATCAATTTTTTCATGAGTTGGTCCAGCAGTAATTAAAAAATTTAAATTGTTTAATGGTAGTTTATCCTTAATTCTATTTTCTACATAATGAATTATTTCATTAGGCTCAAGCATTCTTCCCTCTCCCTCTAGACCACTTGCAAGAGAACCTGTGCCAACAGGTAAAACATATGTAGAATTATCTTTTAACTTCTTTATATTATTTTGATTTAGACTGTTTTTAAACATCTCAAGATCCATAGCAGGAGCAACAAAGACAGGACAGTTAGATGATAAGAAACAAGCCAAAAGGAGATTATCACATCTTGCATTAGCCATTGAAGAAATTGTATTTGAAGTTGCTGGAGCTATAATAAAAATATCAGCCCACTCAGCAAGCTCAACATGATTATTCCATGAAGGATTATTATTTTTTTGGGTAGTAAACTCTGAGAATACATCATTTTTAGATACCGTTGATAAAGTTAAAGGTGTAACAAAGTCTTTTGATGAAGGTGTCATCACAACTTTTACATTAGAGTTTAGCTTAGTAAGCTGTCTTATCAACAAAGGTGTTTTGTATGCAGCTATTCCTCCTGAAACTCCAATTAAAATATTTTTCTGAGCTAAAACACTCATATTATAGAAGTTTATTACTCACTTTCAGAATCAGTATCTCTGAAGTAAATTTTATCATCTAACCATTCTTGAACAGCAATTGCATAAGGCTTAGGAAGCTTTTCGTAGAACCTGGAAACTTCAATTTGTTCCTTGTTTTCAAATATTTCTTCTAAGCTGTCATTGTGTGTAGCAAATTCATCAAGTTTATCGTGAAGTTCCTTTTTAATTTCAGAATTAATTTGACTAGACCTTTTAGAAATTATTGAGATTGCCTCATAAATATTATTGGTTGGATCTTCTATATCGTGCTTATTGTAAGTTTTTGTTGTATTTGCAGCGTTAGTGTTTCTGTATTTATTCATTAGTTTGTTTATAAAAGTTGTTTTGCAATATTGATTTTATCTGACAAATCTTCAATGAAAATTGTGTCAGGATAGTATCTTAAAAAGTTATTAAGCGATCTTTCTAGCTCAGTAACTCTCTCATTTATTCTAGCCTCTATACTATTTACTGCAATCTCATATTGAGATAGCCACCTATAATATAGTGCTTCTTCCCTGAAAATTGTTCCAGGATTATCTGCTATAAAATTATCTAATGATTTGATAGCAGAGTTAAAGTCTCTAATAGTGTAATATTGTTTGGAGACCTCAAATTCTTTTTTCTCTAATTTATTTTGTAGCTCTTCCATTAACTCTAGAGCTTCAGTAACATATTCACTGTTAGGGAATCTATTAATAAAAACTTGTAGTTTATCTATTCCTGTATATGTATCATCCTGATCAAGAGTATAAAGCGGTGAAAGCATGAAATATGATTTAGCTTCCATAAAATAAGCTTCTTGAATTCTTTGACTATTAGGATACGATTTAATGAAATTTTCAAATTGAATAGCAGCAGAGTAGTAAATTTTTGTTTCATAAAAAGAATTTGCAAAAAAGTAAACTAATCTTTCACCTTGAGGTTTTCCTCTATATGAAGGAATTATTTGTTCAAAAAGAGCATTTGCTCTTCTAAATTCTCCATTATCATAATATTCTTCGGCAGCTGTATATTTATCAACCTCGTTCTCAGGACTATTTAATAATTTCTGATAGTCATTACATGAAGACATGAAAAGAATAATCAATAATAAAAAAGAAAATCTGTACATATTTAATCTTGAGTATTTTGGCAAATTTAATATAAGTTTATGAAATTAAGTCAATTAATGATACTTCATTAATAACTGGCACTCCAAGTTCATTTGCTTTGTTGAATTTTGAAGGACCTATATTTTTACCAGCGACAAGATAATTAGTCTTAGAACTAATAGAAGAGCTAATTTTGCCGCCATTTTGTTCAATTATTTTTTTCAACTCTTCTCTACTGTGAATTTCAAAAACACCAGAAATAACAAATATAAGATTAGATAAGCTAGATGAATTTGGACTTAATGTATCGCTAGTAAAATTTAAACCTGATAATTTAAGTCTATTTACTAGGTTCAAATTATCAAAATCATTAAAAAAATCTAAAATACTTGAAGCTGTTTTTTCGCCAATTTCATCAATTGATGATAATGCTTCTATATCTAAGGATATTAGTTCATCTATAGACTTAATTTGTTTCAAAATTGTTTTTGAAGCAGACTCTCCAACATATCTAATCCCCATACCATATAAAACTTTTTGAAATGATTTCGACTTAGACTCTTCAATTCCATTTCTAAGATTTTCAATTGATTTCTTAGCATGTCCTTCAATTTTTGAGATGGCTTCATAGTCTAGGTTATAAATATCTGATATATCAACTATATGACCTTTATCATACAAAAGCTTTATTGTTTCGTCACCCAAGCCATCAATATTCATTGCCTTTCTTGATGCGAAGTGTTGAATTCTTCCAATTGCTTGAGGTCTACAATTATTTTTATTTGGACAAAAAAAGTTAGCTTCAGTTTCTAGTTTTATCAATTCCGTTTCACACTCTGGACAGTTTAAGGGGAATGATATTTCATCTTTTTCAAATCCACGATTATTAATATCAATTCCTGTTATTTTAGGGATTATTTCACCTCCCTTTTCAACAAACACAGTATCATTAACTCTCAATCTAAACTTAATCATCTGATCATAACTGTGAAGCGAAGCTCTTTTTATAGTCGATCCTGAAATCAAAACAGGCTTAAGGTTTGCAACTGGTGTGATAGCTCCTGTTCTACCAACATTAAATGAGATTGACTCTAATTTAGTAGCTAAGTTCTCTGCCTTGAATTTATAAGAAATTGCCCATCTTGGGAATTTAGAAGTAAAACCTAACATGTCTTGGTATTTAATACTATTCACCTTTAATACTATCCCATCTATTTCAAAAGGCAAAGTATGCCTATTCTTATCCCAGTATTGAATATATTTTTTAACACCATCTAAATCATTAACAACCTTTTCATAGGAAGGAATATTAAATCCAATATCTCTAGCTTTATTTAATAATTCAGAGTGATTATTTATAAGTTTATCATCGGAAACAATAGAATAAAGAAAACATTCTAATGGTCGTCTAGCAACTTCTTTAGAATCTAATAGCTTAATACTACCTGAAGCAGTATTTCTGGGATTCATAAATAATGGCAAACCCATTTGTTCTCTTTTTTTATTAAGTGAATTAAAAGAAGTTTTAGGTATTATTATCTCCCCTCTGATTTCAAATTTATTTGGAAATGATTTATCTTTTAATTTGAGTGGAATAGAATTGATAGTTTTAATATTATTAGTAATATTATCACCCTGGGAGCCATCTCCTCGTGTAAGCCCCCTTATAAGATTACCATTTTCATAAAGAAGATTTACGGAAGCTCCATCGTATTTTAATTCACAACAAAAATCAAAATCTTCTACATTAATAATCTTAATAATTCTTTTGTACCATGCTTCAAGCTCAATATCTGAGTAAGTATTATCAAGAGAAAACATTGGAAAAGTATGTGATTCTGAATCAAATTTATCAGAAAGTCCTCCTCCTACTCTTTTTGAAGGTGAATTTTCATCATAGAATTCTGGATGTTGATTTTCAAGTTTGATCAACTCATTGATCAATTTATCATACTCAAAATCAGAAATTAAATTTTTATCAAGATCATAATAATTATGATTATGTTCTGTAACAAGATTTCTTAATTCTAAAATTCTAGATCTAATTTTACTCATATTAAAATGATACTTTAACTAATCTTTTTTTACCTCTAAAATCATCTCTAAAGTTAACATCATTTAGATTAAAATCTGATAATAATTGATTAAAATCTTCAATAAAAACTGGGTTTATTTCTAGATAAATTTGACCTTTTTTATTTAAATTAATTAAAGCAAACTCAATAATTTTTTTATAAAAATGAAGTGGTTTGTTAATTGGAGCAAATAATGCTATTTCTGGTTCAAATTTAACATTTTCACCGATTTTGTTAGCTTCTTTTGGACTAAGATAAGGCGGATTTGAGACTATTATGTCATATTTATTTTGAGATATAAAATTCGAGTTAAGATCAAGTTTTATCATTTTTACAGAAGACTTAAGATTAATTCTATTTTTATTACAAATGTCTAGAGCTTTTTCTGAAACATCTGATAATGTAACATCCATATATTTATTTTCTTTATTGATTGTAATTCCAATACAACCTGACCCAGAACATAAATCAATGAGTTTTTTTGATTTATTATTTGCATTATCCTCAAGAACCCATTGAACTAGCTCTTCTGTCTCTGGCCTAGGAATTAAAACGTTTTCATCTACATAAAAATCATATCCATAAAAATTTTTTTTATTAATTATATAATCAATAGGATAATTTTTGGAGATTTGATTTAGACTTTCTATTAAAATATTTTGAGAATCTTGATTTAATAGATGATAAGGATCTAAAGCAATTTTAATAGGATCTATGCTACATAATTCTTTTAAAATTATCTTATAAATAAAATCACATTCATTATTGGAAAGCTTTAGTCCCTTTCTATAAATATTTCGCAACTCAATAATTGTCATATTATATTTTTTATTAACCATACAGGACAAGCATTATGACCTGTATTACCAAGAGGATTATCTATATATTTAAATCCCTTTTTTAAATATAGTTTTTGAGCTTTCAGCATATTAGGCATTGTTTCTATATAGCATTTTTTAAAACCAGATTCAATAGCAAAATCTATACAAATCTCTATCATTTTATCACCTATCCCTCTTCCTCTTAGAGATTTATGAAAATACATTTTTTGAAGTTCACAAATATCTTTATCACCACCTTTTAGTGGACTTATTCCTGCACCACCCAATATTGCGCCTCTCTCCACTACTACAAAGTATTTTGACCTGGGTAATTGATAAGTCGAGAACATATTATCTAGTTCAGGATCCTCATATGCAGAACCTTTTTTTGGTATTTGCATTTCAATTAATACTTCTCTAAGTATAACTGATAAGGATTTGTTATCAGATTCATTAATTGGTCTTATCAACATGATTAAGCTTTTTGGCTTAAATTTACAATTCTAATTTTATTAGTAATCATGGAGTATAATATAAAATATATGAAAAGGTGTATTGAAATTGCATCAAAGGAAATAGGTAATACCTATCCCAATCCATTAGTTGGCTGTGTTATCGTTCATGAAAATAAAATTATAGGAGAAGGTTCTCATAAAAGGTATGGAGGTAAACATGCTGAAGTAAATGCGGTTAACAGTGTTGAAAATAAAGACCTTCTAAAAGAATCTACACTTTATGTTAATCTGGAGCCATGTAATCACTTTGGAAAAACTCCACCATGTACTGATTTAATTATTAAATATAAAATACAAAATATAATTATCGGTTCAATGGACCCTAATAGCATGGTTGCGGGAGGAGGTATTCAAAGACTTAAGGATAATGGTTGTAATGTGGAGTATGGAGTTTTAAAAGATGAATGTGATTATTTAAATAAAAGATTTTTTACATATCATAAACTCAAAAGACCATATATAATTTTAAAATGGGCAGAGTCAAAGGATGGTTTTATAAGTCCAATAAAAAGTCAAAGAAAAGTCTTTAAGATTTCCGGAGATCAATCACTAAAATTATCTCATACTTGGAGAAAAGAAGAAGATTCAATTTTGGTCGGTGTTCAAACCATAATAGATGACAACCCTAAGCTTACTACTAGGTTAGTAAAAGGAAAAAACCCTATTAGAATTGTTTTAGATCCAAATTGTAGAGTTCCTGTTAACTCTAATATTTTTTCAAAAGATTCAAAAACTATAATATTATCAAAAAATGAGAATAGTTCAATTAGTGAAAATGTAAGAATAATCAATTTTGATAAAATGGACTTTATTTTAAATGTTTTATATGAGATGAAGATTCAATCAGTAATAATTGAGGGTGGGACTAAAACAATTAAAAAATTTCTTGATAATGATTTATGGGACTCAATAAGAGTATTTAAAGGAATGAAAAATATAGAAAATGGAATAAAAGGGCCTAAAATTGATTTTAATAACTTCAAACAAACTAATAGTGGTAATGATTACCTATATATTCTAGACAAATAGTTATTCAAAAAGTTTACCTATCATATTTGGGCATCTTAATGGTTTTCTTGTCAATGAATCAACAAATGCAAGAGATGTTTTACCTTCTGTAGTTATTTCATTTTTGTCATTAAAAATTTCATAAGTAAACTCAATTGTAGAGGTTGGTTTTTTTGAACAGAAAACTTTAATAAAAAAAATATCACCAAAAATTAATGGTTTTATAAATTTCAATTCACATTTAACTACTGGTAAAATAATATTATTACTTTCAATTTCTTCATAAGGCATATTTAGTTTTTCAAGCCATTCAATTCTTGCCAATTCAAAAAATTTTAAATAATTACTATGGTGAACAATTCCCATTTGATCTGTTTCATTATATCTAACTTTAATTTTATCTGATGTGTAGTTCATTTGATAGGTTTTATGAAGGAAAATCTAAATTTTCCTACAAAATTATCTTACATGATTTTAATTAAAAAAAAATTAATAATCAATAGTAAATCATGTTTTTTTTTCACTTTTTTTAACTAATATTTGTATTCAACCAAAAACAACATTTCATAAATATATTCAATTAATATCTAGTTAAGAAAAAATGAGTCAAACACCCTCTGCAGTATGGAACAATTGTTTATCCTTTATTAAGGATAATATTCAACCGCAGGCATATAAAACATGGTTTGAGCCCATAATCCCAGTTAAGCTTACTAATGATGTTTTAAGTATCCAAGTACCTAGTAAATTTTTTTATGAATGGCTTGAAGAGCACTATGTAAAAATATTACGTATGGCTCTCACAAAAGAACTAGGGTCTGATGCTAGACTTGTGTATATAATTAAGATGGAAAATACCTTCGGTAATAAGATGCCATTTACAGAGAAAATTCCCAGCTCTTCAAGTTCTAGTATAAAATCACAATCTATTGAATCTCCATTTAGCACTTTTGCATCTGAATTAAAAAATCCATTCGTAATACCAGGTATTAGGAATCTACAGATTGAATCTCAATTAAATCCAAACTATACTTTTGAAAATTTCTTAGAGGGTGATTCAAACAGACTTGCTAGATCTGCAGGAATTGCTGTTTCAACCAAACCAGGAGGGACATCATTCAATCCTCTTCTTGTATATGGAGGGGTTGGATTAGGTAAAACTCACTTAGCTCATGCTATTGGAGTTGATATCAAACAAAAGTATCCAGATAAAACAGTCTTATATATATCTGCAGAAAAATTTACTCAACAGTATGTTGATTCAGTCAAAAAAAATACTAGAAATGATTTTATTCATTTTTATCAAGTAATAGATGTTTTAATTGTTGATGATGTTCAATTTCTTTCAGGTAAATCTGGAACTCAAGATGTATTCTTTCATATTTTTAATCATTTGCATCAAAATGGTAAGCAAGTTATTTTAACTTCAGATAAAGCTCCAATTGACATGCAAGATATAGAACAAAGACTCCTGTCTAGATTTAAGTGGGGATTATCTGCAGAGCTTCAAAATCCTAATTTTGAGACTAGAGTTTCGATTTTAAAAAACAAACTATATAGGGATGGTGTTGAGATACAAGATGATGTAATTGAATTTGTTGCTAAGAATATTAATTCTAATGTAAGAGAACTAGAGGGTGCAATCATTTCATTAATAGCTCAATCATCCTTTAATAAAGCTGAAATAACTGTAGAATTAGCTAAAGAAGTTATTAATAAATTTGTCAAGAATAACAGAAGAGAAGTATCTATAGATTATATACAAAAAGTTGTATCTGATTACTTCCAAATGGATATTCAAACTCTACAATCTAAAACTAGAAAAAGACATATAGTCCAAGCAAGACAAATTGCTATGTATTTTGCTAAAAAATTCACTAAAGCTTCATTAGCTAGTATAGGAACACAAATTGGAAGAAGAGATCATGCAACGGTCCTACATGCATGTAAAACTGTCGATAATCTTAGCTTTACTGATAAACAATTCAGAAAATATGTTGAAGATTTGAACCAGAAACTTTCTAACTAAGCTACCTGTATATTCCCCTGTTATTAAGCCATCGAGTATATACTTTTTTATTTCGGTTATGCTCAGTTAAATTTCTAGCAAATAAATGATAGCCTCTATTATAAGGATCTGCTACAAAAAATATATAATTATGTTTCTCATAATTTAGCACAGCATCAATAGCTGATATATCTGGCATTGCAATAGGTCCTGGGGGAAGACCATTAATACGATAAGTATTATATCTTGATTTTAATCTTAAATCTCTGTATAAAACTCTTCTAATAATAGTATCAAAATTTTTATAATAATCTTTAATTGAATAAATAACTGTTGGGTCTGCCTGAAGTCTCATTCGTTTATTAAGCCTATTAATATATACACCTGCAATGGTTGGACGTTCATCAATTTTTATACTCTCTTTTTGGACAATTGATGCAAGATTAGTTACTTCAAGTTTTGATAAACCAATTTTTTTAGCTTTTTGAATTCTATTATCATTCCAGAATTTTTGATATTCAGAAAACATTTTATCTCTGAGTTGGTTAGGTTCAACATTCCAATAAACCTCATATGAATTAGGAATAAAAATTGATAATATATTCTCTTTGTTGAATCCATTCTCTTTCAAAAACTTTTCATCAGTAAAAGCTCTAATCAAAGATATACTATCAGCATAAACCTGACTTGCTAGTCTTCCTGCTAGATTTTCAACTCTTTCTTGATTATTAAAAGTTACTGTTAAGGGGGTATTTGCAAATTTTAATGAAGTTATCAGTTCTTTGTTTCCAATACCTTTAGATATTTTGAATCTTCCAGTTTTTATATTGTCTAAATAATCAAGTCTTTGTGCAGCTTTATAGAAAGTTTTTTCATTTTTAATATATTTTGAAATTGAATCTGAAAAAGCCAGTGAATCTCCTTCTACAACATAGAGAAATATAGCCTCTTCATCAAAGTTTGTATTTTCTTTATAAAACTTATTATAATAATCAAAAGCCAGAACTGACAGAAGAATTATAATTGGTATAATTATTTTTAAGACTTTCATTTATTTAAAATTTTTTGAAATAAGAACTCATCATTAAATTTGTTGTTGTAAAATATCCAATCTTTTTTCAAACCTACGTTAACATATTTACTTTTTTCAAAAAGTGAGATACTTTCTTTATTTGTAGATGAAATATTTGCATATACTTGATGAATAGGCACATGCTCAAGTAAATAATTTTCAGTTAGTTGCAACGAACTTAACCCTATTCCTCTAGATCTATACTTTTTAAATATAATTATCCCTACACCTACTCTTCTATTTATAAAGTCATAATCATATAGATCTATAAAACCATATGATTGTTCATCATCAGTTATTACCAATCTTAACTGTTTATGTTCAATAATATCTAGGTGAGAATTTTCTATAAATTTCTTAAGAGTATGTCTAGAAAAAGGTGAAGCAGTATTTGAATAGACCCACAATGATTTATCATTTTCTACCTCATAAATCAACTCTAAATCATTTGGTTCAAGGGCTCTAAGCTTTAAATTCATAATACTCTAGTTAAACAATAGTTAAAATATAAATATTAAAAATTTAATATGTTATTTTTACTTAAAAAAAATGAAATCAAACATTAAAATTCTTCTTATTTCTGTTGTATGTTCAACCATAACTTTTTTCATTTTTAATAGTCTAGTTACAATCAAGGAAAACAATTATGAAGTATCCTATGAAAATGAAATTATACCTCAGTATTCACTTAACAAAATTTCTAATCAAAGGAATATAACCTCCTCCTCATCACTTCCAGATTTAACTTTTGCAGCAAGTAAATCAATAGATGCAGTTGTTCATGTTAAAAACACAAGTATAGTTGAGGACAATGATAGTTGGGCTTTACAATTTTTTTATGGTGATGATTCCAGAAAAAAAGTTGGTACTGGCTCTGGAGTAATTATATCACCAGATGGTTATATAGTAACCAATTATCATGTAATTGAAAATTCTAGTGAAGTCATTGTAACAACCAATGACAATAAAGAATATGAGGCTGTAATTATTGGTTTTGATGAAATTTATGATATAGCCGTTTTAAAAATTGATTCAGATAAGAGTTTAAATTATATATTTTTTGGTGACTCAGATTCAACACTTATTGGGGAATGGGTTCTTGCAGTAGGAAATCCTTATAACTTAAATTCAACAGTTACTGCTGGAATTATAAGTTCTAAATCAAGAGATTTAAATGAATATGATCAAAAAAATCAATCATTTATTCAAACTGATGCGGCTGTAAACTTTGGAAATAGTGGTGGAGCTCTTGTTAATATCGAAGGTGAGTTAATAGGTATTAACACACTTATCCAATCAATGACTGGAGGCTATGTTGGATATTCTTTTGCAGTACCTAGTAATACAGTTAGGAAAATATTTGAAGATTTATTAGAGTATGGAGATGTTCAAAAAGGTTTACTTGGAGTAAGAGGAGTCGCTTTAAATTCTCCATATTCAAGGCAATTAAACATTAGTGAAACAGAGGGGTTTTATATTGATGAAATTGAGGTAGGTTTTGGAGCAGACTCAGCTGGACTTAAAAGAGGTGATATTATTAAATCAATTGATGGTTTTAAAATAAACCGATTTTCAGATTTATCAGGATATTTATCTTCAAAAAGACCAGGTGACAAAGTGGAAGTAAAATACGTTAGGGATAATAAATCTAAAACTACTATTGTAGTATTAAAAAAGAGCTCTAGCTAATGAGAATAGATGTATTAACGTTATTTCCAGAAGTATTTGAAAATCTTAATTCTTTTTCAATAATTAAAAAAGCTATTGACTCTAAGAAAGTTGAAGTTAGGACACACAATCTTCGAGATTATGCAGATAATTCTAGAAAAGTAGATGATTACCCATACGGAGGGTTTCCAGGGATGTTAATAAAAATAGAACCTATAGACAAGTGTATTGAATATTTAAAAAAAGATACTGAGTATGATGAAATAATTTATCTTACTCCTGATGGTGACTTATTAAATCAAAAAAAATCAAATTATTTTTCAACTTTAAAAAATATTATAATTATCTGTGGACATTATAAAGGTATTGACCACAGAGTAAGAGAATTCCTAGTAACTAAGGAAATTTCAGTTGGTGATTATGTAGTTTCAGGAGGCGAGTTACCTGCTGCCGTGTTATGTGATTCAATAATAAGGCTTCTACCTGGTATTATTGGTGATGAATCTTCAGCTCTTTCTGATACTTTTCAAGACGATCTTCTATCTCCTCCAATTTATACTAGACCTGAGATATATAAAGGTCTAAGTGTCCCAAAGGTTCTTTTATCAGGGAATGATAAAGAAATCCAAAAGTGGAATGATGAAAAATCTTTAGAAAGAACTAGATTACTTAGGCCAAATCTTTTTGATAATGATTAAAAAAGGTTTATTTTTGCCCGAGTTTGAAATTAATCAAACAAAATAAAAAAAATTTCAATGGATTCTTTAGTAAATTTAGTTCAAGAAAAACTTATCAATAAAAATGATTTTCCTTCATTTTCAGCCGGTGACACTTTAACCGTTACAATTGAAATACGAGAAGGTGATAAAGTTAGACCTCAGTCATTCAAAGGTGTTGTGATTCAAGTTAAAGGAAGTGGACAATCTAAGACTTTTACTATAAGAAAAATGTCTGGAACCGTTGGAGTTGAAAGAATTTTCCCAATTAACATGCCTGGTTTAAAGAAAATTGAAGTTAATAAGAAAGGTAAGGTTAGACAATCAAGAATTTATTACTTCAGAGAACTTAGAGGAAAGAAAGCTAGGATTAAAGAAGTATAAATCTTATGTCAAAAATTAAAGTAGCCAATCCCATAGTAGAAATTGATGGCGATGAAATGGCTAGAATCATCTGGAAGTTTATAAAAGAAAAATTAATTCTAGATTACATTGACTTAGATGTTATCTATTATGATTTAGGTATTGAATCAAGAGACAAAACTGATGACCAAATAACAGTTGATGCCGCAAATGCTATCAAAAAATATAATGTTGGTATCAAATGTGCTACGATAACTCCTGATGAACAAAGAGTTGATGAATTCTCACTAAACAGAATGTATAAGTCTCCTAATGGAACTATTAGAAACATCGTAGGTGGTACCGTATTTAGAGAGCCTATTATTTGTAGATCTATTCCAAGATATGTTCAAGGATGGTCAAGACCGATTTGTATTGGAAGACATGCTTTTGGTGATCAATATAGAGCAACTGATGTTACGACTCACGGTCCTGGAAAACTTGAAATGAAATTCACACCACAAGATGGAAGTGAGGCTAAGACATGGGAAGTATATAATTTTGAAGAAGATGGAATAGCTATGTCAATGTACAATATTGACTCTTCTATTTATGGATTTGCAAGATCATGTATGAATATGGCTATTACAAAAAGATGGCCTCTATATCTTTCAACAAAAAATACTATTCTTAAAGCATATGATGGTCGATTTAAAGATATTTTTCAAGAAGTTTTTGAAAATGAATTCAAAGATAAATTTGAAAAAGAAAACATTACCTACGAACATAGATTAATTGATGACATGGTTGCAGCTGCTATTAAATGGAAGGGTGGCTTTGTTTGGGCTTGTAAGAACTATGATGGAGATGTTCAGTCAGATATTGTTGCTCAAGGATTTGGTTCTCTTGGATTAATGACTTCTACATTAGTAACTCCAGATGGAAAAACTCTTGAAGCAGAAGCTGCTCACGGAACTGTTACTAGACATTTTAGAAGACACCAAAAAGGTGAGCAGACCTCTACTAATCCAATAGCATCAATTTTTGCATGGACTCGAGGACTAATGCACAGAGGTAAGCTTGATGATAATCAAGATCTTATAAACTTCTGTAAAACTCTTGAAGAAGTTTGTATTGAAACTGTTGAAGATGGTAAAATGACTAAGGATCTAGCACTACTTGTTTTCAGAGATGATCTTGTAGACTCTAATTTCCTTACTACTCAGCAATTCTTAGATGAATTGAAAAATAATCTTAATAAAAAGCTTAGTTTATAAGTATAATGAAGTTTATTAAGATTACAGAACAAGATTCCAACCATAAAGATTTAGAAAAAAAGTCTATAACTGAGCTTGTAGCTGCAATGCATGAAGAAGACAACAACGCACTAAAAGCTGTAAATAAAGTTCTTCCAAAGGTTGTTGAATTAATCAAACAAATTGAACCTAAATTTAAAAATGGAGGAAGATTATTTTATATTGGTGCTGGAACAAGTGGAAGACTTGGTGTTTTGGATGCTTCAGAATGCCCTCCAACATTTGGCACTCATCCTGAAAAAGTTGTTGGTCTATTAGCTGGAGGTATTCCAGCTCTTTACAGTTCTATTGAAATAGCTGAAGATGATTTAGATCAAGCATGGAAGGATTTATCTGAACACAATATTAATTCTAATGATTTTGTAATCGGTATAGCTGCCTCTGGTACAACACCATATGTTATTGGTGGATTAAAACAATGTCAAAAAAATAATATCTCAACAGGATGTATTGTTTGTAATGAAAATTCACCCCTATCTAAATATGCAGATTATAAAATTGAGGTAATTGTTGGGCCTGAATTTTTAACTGGTAGTTCGAGACTTAAAGCTGGTACAGCTCAAAAACTTATCTTAAATATGATTTCAACTATATCAATGATTCTTGATGGTCATGTTAGGGGAAATAAAATGATTGATATGCAGATGACTAATGCCAAACTAAACAAAAGAGCTAGAAGAATAATTATGGAGGAATTAGATGTCAGTGCGGAAGAAGCAGATAGACTAATAATTAAACATAAGAGTATTAGATCAGTAATTGATAATTATTCAAATGAATAAATTTTTAAGAAAAGGATTTATTCAAGTTTTCATTGGAATATCTCTTTGCTTTATAGCACCAGTTATTGTATCTCAAGCCTTTAATAATCAAGATCACCCATTCTTTGTATTTGTTCTAATTATAGGAGCTATATTGCTTTTATTAGCAATATTTTATGGGTATAGGGGTATAGTTAACATATTAAATGGAACATTAGGTCCGAAGAATAAATTAAATTGATTTATTTTTGAATCTCATAACAGATTATGATAAGTATAATTTTTCCAGATAGTTCAGTAAAAAAGTTTGAAAAAGGAACTAAAGTTATTGATGTAGCCAAGAGCATTAGTGAAGGATTGGCTAGAAAAGTAATATCAGCATCATTTAACAAAGAAACTTGTGAACTTGAAACAAAGTTAGATGTTGATGGAAATATAAAGTTTTATACTTGGGATGATGACGAAGGTAAGCAAGCATTTTGGCATTCTTCAGCTCACATATTAGCACAAACAATAAAATTTTTCTATCCAAAATCTAAATTAACAATTGGACCTTCAATCGAAAATGGTTTTTATTATGATGTAGATTTTAATGGAGATAATATTTCAGAAAATGATTTTCAAAAAATTGAAGCTAAATTTTTAGAATTTGCAAGAACTGATAGCCAGTTTAACATGAAATCAATGTCTAAAGATGAGGCTCTTGAATTTTATAATAAAGAAGAAAATCAATATAAAGTTGAATTAATTCAAGGGCTAGATGATGGAACTATTACCTTTTGTGATCATTCTGATTTTAGTGATTTATGTAGAGGTGGACATATTCCATCTACCGGAATTGTTAAAGCTGTAAAGCTGCTTAATATTGCAGGAGCATACTGGAGAGGAGATGAAAAAAATAACCAACTTACTAGGATTTATGGTATCTCTTTTCCAAAACAAAAACTTTTAACTGAATACCTTGAGTTAGTTGAAAAAGCAAAAGAAAGAGATCATAGAAAATTAGGTAAAGAACTTGAGTTGTTCACTTTCTCAAAGAAAGTTGGACAAGGACTACCACTTTGGTTGCCAAAAGGTACTGAACTTAGAGATCGCCTTCAAAGATTTCTTGAAGATGCTCAAAAAAAAGCAGGTTATAAAAAGGTGATGTCACCTCATATCGGTTCAAAAGAACTTTATGTAACATCTGGCCATTATGATAAGTACGGTGAAGACAGCTTTCAGCCTATTCTAACTCCAAATGATAGTGAAATTTTTATGCTTAGACCTATGAATTGTCCACATCATTGTGAGATTTTTAATTCTAAACCTTTAAGTTACAGAGATCTTCCTCTTAGGCTAGCTGAGTTTGGAACTGTCTATAGGTATGAGCAAAGTGGAGAACTTCACGGATTAAGTAGAGTAAGGGGTTTTACAGTAGATGATGCACATATTTTTTGTGCACCCGAACAAGTTGATTCAGAGTTTAAAAACACAATTGATTTAGTACTTTATGTATTTAAATCTTTAGGATTCAGTGATTTTTATGCTCAAGTGTCATTAAGAGACCCAGATAATCCAGAAAAGTACATAGGGACAAAAGAAAATTGGAATATAGCTGAGAAAGCTATACTAGATGCTGCAAAAGAAAAAGAGTTAGATTATAAAATTGAATATGGAGAGGCAGCTTTTTACGGTCCAAAGCTTGATTTTATGGTTAAAGATGCACTAGGCAGAAGTTGGCAGCTCGGAACTATTCAGGTTGATTACAACCTTCCTGAAAGATTTGAACTTACTTATAAAGGCAGTAATAACAAGGATTTAAGACCAGTAATGCTTCATAGAGCTCCGTTTGGAAGTATGGAAAGATTTGTAGCAATTCTACTTGAACATACTGCTGGGGTTTTCCCATTATGGCTAGCAACAATTCAAGTTGAAATCTTAATTGTTAGTGAGAACTTTAAAAATTATGGTGAAAAAGTTTTAAATATCTTAGAAAATGACGAAATTCGCGCGCACTTAGATGATAGAAATGAGACTGTTGGGAAAAAAATTAGAGAATCTGAAATAAATAAGATTCCTTTTATGATTGTTGTTGGTGAAAATGAAGTAAATAACAACACTATTTCCATAAGAAGACATCATGGTGATGACCTAGGTGAAATGAAAATTGAAAAATTTATTGATATAATCAAAAAAGAAATTTCTGATTGTATCCCAAAATTTAATATTAATTAAAAATAATTGTTATAGCAATAAGAAGAAGAAGATCGAACAGGAGATTCAGCAGAGTAATAAAAGAAGATCCTCATAAAATCAATACAAAAATAACTGCTCATGAAGTTAGACTTGTAGGAGATAACGTTGATGTAGGAGTGTATTCAACAAATGAGGCCTTAAGAATTGCAAGAAATCTTGAGTTAGACTTAGTTGAAATTTCTCCAAAAGCTTCTCCACCTGTGTGTAAAATTCTAGAATATAAGAAGTTCTTATATGAACAGAAAAAAAGGGACAAAGCATTAAAATCAAAAGCAACAAAAATTGTTGTTAAAGAAATTAGATTTGGACCTCAAACAGATGAACATGATTATCAGTTTAAAAAGAAACATGCAGAGAAATTTTTAAATGAGGGTGCTAAATTAAAAGCATTTGTATTTTTTAAAGGAAGATCGATTATTTTTAAAGAACAAGGTCAAATTTTGCTACTTAGATTAGCTCAGGATCTTGAAGATATTGGAACGGTTGAGCAAATGCCGCAGCTAGAAGGAAAAAGAATGATAATGTTTATACAACCTAAAAAGAATTAAAAACAGGAATTATGCCTAAAATGAAAACAAAATCCAGTGCAAAGAAAAGATTCAAAGTAACTGGATCAGGTAAAATAAAAAGAAAGCATGCCTTTAAGAATCATATTTTGACAAAAAAATCAAAAAAGAGAAAATTAAGGTTAACTCACTTTGGACTTGTCCATGAAAGTGATGAAAACAGTATTAAAAGACAATTAAGATTAAAATAAATTACTAGCTATGCCAAGATCAGTAAACTCAGTTGCTTCTAGAGCAAGAAGAAAAAAAATAATTAAACAGGCTAAAGGATACTTTGGAAGAAGAAAAAATGTATGGACAGTAGCCAAAAATGCTGTTGAGAAAGCACTTCAATACGCGTATAGAGATAGAAAAACTAAAAAGAGAAACTTTAGATCTTTATGGGTTATGAGAATTAATGCTGCTGCTCATCAACACGGTTTGTCTTATAACGAGTTTATGTTTAAACTTAAGTCGAATAACATATCTCTTAATAGAAAGGTCTTAGCAGACTTAGCGATGAATAATCCAATTGCATTTGAAGCGATTGTTAAATCATTGAAATAAGCTTACCCCCTCTTCTACCTCAACTTTATCTAATTTTTTAGGTCTAATTAAAAAATATAGATTGAAAGAAGGTACTTTACTTAAACTTTTAAAGAATTCTGATACTAAGAATGAAGGCTTTAGACTTCTTGTAGATTTATATCATGAAAAAACTTATTGGATGATAAGAAAAATGATACTATCGCATGATTCAACAAATGATGTTCTTCAAGAAACATATGTTAGAATATTTAAAGGTATAGATAACTTTAAAGAGAAGAGTAAACTTTCTACTTGGATTTATAGAATTGCATATAATGAGTCTATTAGGTTTTTAGCTAGTGAATCTAAAATTAAAAAAGTTGAACTAGATTCTAATGATGACAACTATTCAAGAAAATTATATGCAGACGGATATTTTGATGCAGAAAATTTATCTCTTAAATTTCATCAAATATTATCCGAATTAACTTTAAGACAAAGGAATGTCTTTAACATGAAATATTTTGATGAACTTAAGTTTAACGAAATATCTAAAATTACTGGGATAAATATTAACACAATTAAGTCAACATACTATTTAGTTGAAAAAAAAATTAAAAAAGAAATAAATGAATCAGCATTATAAAAAACTAGGCTTTAAAACACCTAAAAACTATTTTCAAAAATCTAAAGATCAAATTTTAGCCACTAATATTAATTATAGAACTAAAAAAATTGAATATCAATCTACATTTCAATTGTTAATTGCTGCAGTTTTTATAACATCTATACTGTATATAAATTTTTCAAGTTTAAATACTGAATCCAAAAGCTTTAGTTCTAAATCACCTATTATTTCTAGTATTCTATTAAATGAGGAAATAACTGAAGAATACATTATTGATTATCTAACTGATAAAATAGCTGAAAATGATATATATATACCCAAATAAACTTTTATCTTTTTTAAAGGTCAAACAAACAATGATTAACACGAACAAAATATCTTTATTATTAATCTTAATATTTTTTACATCTAATATTACTATTGGTCAGGAAAATCAAAAAATTGGATATAAGAGAGGATATTCAAAAGAGTTAGCTGAGTCTTTTTCATCTTTTCAAAAAGATTTACTTAAGAAAGAAACAATGTTATGGAAAAGACATCATGAAGTAATAAAAAAATCACTTTCTGAATCTCAAAAACAAGTTATTGAAGACAGTTCAATTAGTCGAAGAGATGCTCGTAAAAAAATTATTCTTTCATTGAATAATAATCAAAAAAATATGCTCAAAAAATTTGAAGAAAGAATAGATACTATTCGAAGAAAATTTTATGAATCTTTAACAGAAAGTCAGAAACAAATGATTAAAAAAAACAGAAGAAAATCTAAAAAAAATGATTAGACTTTTTAACAAATCCTTGTGTTTTCTTTCAATTAATTAAAAATATATTTGCCCAACCAAACATTAAAAAAATGAACAAAATCTACTTATTTTTCTTATTAACTTTTACTACGTACACATTTTCACAAGAATATACTGCTGAGCAACGTGCGAATTTTGCTAAAATGACTTTCAATGTATCAGGAATTGTGACTGATTCTGAAACCTCAGAACCACTTGAGTATGCTACTATATCATTAGAGCACAAAAGAATTCCAGACAAAATTTTTGGTGGAATAACTGATGAAAACGGAAAGTTCTCAGTGGATGTAAATCCAGGAATGTACAATGTAAAAATTGACTACATATCGTTTGAATCATATTTAAATGAAAACTTAAGAGTTGTAGAAAATACTGATATTGGAAATATTGCTTTGAATATTGATGTTTCTATGCTTGATGAAGTTGAAGTAAGAGCAGAAAGAACTCAAGTTGAAATTAGATTAGACAAAAAAATATATAATGTAGGTCAAGATATTACAGTAAGAGGTGGAAACGTCTCAGATGTTTTAGCTAATATCCCTTCTATTGATGTAGATTTTGATGGAAATATATCATTAAGAGGAAATAATAACGTTAAGATATTAATTAATGGTAAACCCTCTGGACTAGTTGGCTTATCTGGCCCTCAAGGGTTGAGATCTATTCCTTCTGAATCAATTGAAAAAGTTGAAGTAGTTACCTCTCCATCTGCTAGATATTCAGCAGAAGGAACCGCAGGAATTCTTAATATTATACTTAAAAAACAGGACCTTTTAGGATTTAATGGTAATGTAAATTTGAATGTTGGTGAACCAAAAAACACTGGTGCTTCAGGAACATTCAACTTAAGGAATAATAAAATAAATATCTTTAGTACGACTTCAATTAAGGATTCTGATAACAGTGGAAGCTTTATAGGAAATACTGAATACTTTAACAGTAATCTAAAAATTGATAATAACACAAACAGCGACAGAAATAGAAAAAATACATTCCTCAATTTAGGAGTTGAATATTACTTTGATGACAATACATCCCTAGCTCTAAGCGGATTCTATAGAAAAGGTGATGAATTAAGTTACTCAAAAAATATAGTTAACGATATAACTAATATCAATATTGTATCCTCAAATGAGAGAGTAGCAAACGATGAAGAATTAGAGGAATCCTTTGAATATTCATTGGACTTTTATAAAGATTTTGATAAAGATGGTCACACATTAAGCGCCAAAGTATCATATGAAGAGAATGATGAGAACTCAATTGATAAAATTGAAGATTACTCTACAATTCCATTTG
This sequence comes from Flavobacteriales bacterium, assembly GCA_004214015.1. GTDB lineage: Bacteria > Bacteroidota > Bacteroidia > Flavobacteriales > Flavobacteriaceae > Marisimplicoccus. The sequence goes on from SGZE01000001.1 coordinate 61,494, forward strand.
TTTCGGAATCTTCTTTTGAAAGAACTACTAATATTGATTTTCAAAACAGGCTATTAGCTCAAGTAGACTACGTTTATCCTATAGACGAAAATACTGAATTTGAATTTGGATATAGAGGTAGGTTCCTAGACAGAGAAACTGATTTTGATGTTTCATTCTTAAATGGTGGAACTTATCAATCAGATCGTGGATTATCTAATATTTTTAAGTATAACGAAAGCATTAATTCATTATACACTCAGTTTGGTAAGAAAATTAATTCTGTATCAATTCTATTAGGACTGAGGTATGAAGCTTCTAAACAAGAAATTGATCAAAGAACGACAAATCAGTTTGAGGTAAAGAAATACTCAGACTTATTTCCAACTGTTAATCTTGCGTATGAAATTTCAGATGTAGAATCTCTAACTTTAGGATACAGTAAAAGGGTAAGAAGACCTAGAGGATGGGATATAAACCCATTTCCAAGAAGAAACTCAATTACATCATACAGAAGAGGTAATCCATTTTTAGATCCAACATTTACATCTGCATACGAAGTTGATTACTTGAAAAGATTTAAAAAAATTACAATTAATACTGCTTTGTTTTACAGACAATCTGACGGAAATGTTGAAAGAATTCAACAAGAAACAGGAGATTTAGTTGACTTAATAGTAGATAGAGGAACTAACAATCCTGTGCTTCAGGTTCCTGTTCTTGAATATTATCCAATAAATTTATCTACAAATAAAAGATTTGGATCTGAATTAAGTATAACATATACACCTTCTAGGTCTGTAAGAATTAATGGGAGTTTTACTTTAAATTCTACAAAAATAAGAGGTAATTATCTAGAACAAAGTTTTGATTCTGACGATACTAATTGGAGTGCAAGATTTAACGGATTTATTAGACTTCCTAAAGATTATAGTCTACAGTTTTTTGGATTCTTAAGAGGTCCTAGTGAAAATGCATTCTCCAAAAGTAAAGCATTTGGATTCACAACAGCAGCAATTCAGAAAAGCATACTTGATAAAAAAGGAAATATCTCTCTTAGATACTCTGATTTATTTAATACAGGTAGGTGGAGATCAATTACTACAAGAGAAACATTTAGATCTGAATCTGAAGGTCAATGGAGAGAGCCTTCTTTAATATTGACTTTTTCATATAGAATAAGTGAGAATAAATCTAAAAGAAAGCAAAGGGTTAGAAATCAACAACAAGAATTTGATGGTGGTGGTGATGGTGAAGGACCTATCTTCAACTAAGATTTTAATTTATTAGTTATAAATTTTTTAACTTTTTGAAAGATATAAGATGAAGCCCAATATGGCGCAACTAGTGCTAAGAAAATCATAAGCCAAAAGCCCATAGTGAAAATTGCTAAAAAAGCTAAAAAACCGAGGTATTGTTGAAACTCCATATATTTGTAATTGCTTAACAAAAGTAATTTTTTTTAAGTAAATTACAAAGGCCATGAAGTATAGAATTGAAAAAGATACATTAGGAGAAGTTAAAGTCCCTAAAGACTCATTATGGGGAGCTCAAACAGAAAGATCAAGAAAGAATTTTAAAATAGGTAATGCATCTTCAATGCCTATTGAAATTATTCATGCATATGCAATACTCAAAAAATCTGCTGCACAAACAAATGAAAATCTTGGAGTATTACCCAAAGAGAAATCTCTTCTTATTCAAAAAGTTTGTGATGAAATCCTTGAAAATAAACATAATGATCAGTTCCCATTAGTTATATGGCAAACTGGATCAGGCACACAAACAAATATGAATATAAATGAGGTTATTTCTAATAGAGCTCATTTATTAGAAGGAAAGAAGCTGGGTGAATCTGAAAAAATATTATCACCTAACGATGATGTTAATCTATCTCAGTCCTCAAATGATACATTCCCAACAGCGATAAATATTGCTGCAATGAAAATAATTACAAAGAATACTCTTGTAAATCTTAGAAAATTAAAAGATAGCTTAAGCAAAAAATCTAAAGAATTTAATGACATTGTTAAAATTGGAAGGACTCATTTAATGGATGCTACTCCAATTACTCTTGGTCAAGAGTTCTCTGGTTATGTTTCACAAATTAATCATGGAATAAATACAATAGAGAATGCAATAGGCCATTTAAGCGAACTTCCCATAGGAGGAACTGCAGTTGGAACAGGGTTAAACACTCCTAAAGGGTACTCGTCAAAAATTGTTGAATATATCTCAAAAAACTCAGAAATGTCTTTTAAAGAGTCTTCAAACAAATTTGAAGGTATCGCATCTCATGATTGTATAGTCGAAATGCATGGAGCCCTAAAGACTGTTGCAGCTTCAGTTTATAAAATATCGAATGATATAAGACTAATGGGATCTGGTCCTAGATCAGGATTAGGTGAGTTAATACTTCCAGCGAATGAACCTGGAAGTTCTATTATGCCAGGAAAGGTAAATCCAACACAATGTGAAGCAATTTCAATGGTTTGTGCTCAAATTATTGGAAATGATGTTGCAGTTAGTTTTGCAGGAGCAAATGGACATTTTGAGTTAAATGTTTTTAAACCTCTTTTTGCTTTTAACATCATTGAATCATCAAAAATATTAGGTGATGCCTCAATTAGTTTTACTGAAAACTGTATCGACGGTCTAAAACCAAATAATAAGAAAATTCAAAAATTCTTAAATGATTCATTAATGCTAGTAACTGCATTAAATTCAAAAATAGGATACTACAAAGCTGCTGAAATAGCCAATAAAGCACATAAAGAAGGAAGCACTCTTAAAGAAGCGACTATTAAGCTTGGTTATTTAACTGAAGATGAATTTGATCAATATGTCAATCCAGAAAGAATGACAAATAATGAAGGTTGAAATAGTTTCATTCCAAGATAAATATTCAAATTACTTCTATGAACTCAATTATGATTGGTTAAACGAATATTTTTACGTTGAAGAGTATGATGAAATAGTACTCAAAAATTGTAAACAAGAGATAATCAATAAAGGTGGCAATATATTTTTTGCAATTTACAACTCAGATGTAGTAGCTACAATGGCTTTAATTCCTAGGGAGAAGGGTGTTTATGAATTAAACAAAATGGCTGTCAAAAAAGAATTAAGAGGTAATGGTATTGGCCATCAACTAATCAATTTTACCATAGACTTTGCAAAAAGCAAAAATTATAATTCGATAATATTATACTCTAATAAGGTTCTTAAAAATTCTATCCATTTATATAATAAATTTGGATTTAAAGAAATTAAATCAGAAGGAAACACTCCTTACAAGAGAAGTGACATAAAGATGGAGTTAATTTTATCTGACTTTTGAAAATAGTTTCTCTTTCCAATTACTCCATGAATATTTTCTAGCAAAAACTGCAAGAATAATAGGGTATATTATAAGAGGGGCTATCCAATCTGTTATCCCAAGACTAGGCTCAGCAATGTTAATCAAAATAGATTCAGTTTGAAAAACTGTCCAATCTGCTGTTACGAGTAGAGCAGCGATTAAATTATTTGCAGCATGGAATCCTATAGCAAGTTCAAGACCATCATCCATTAAAGTCATTATTCCCAATAAGAATCCAACCGAGATATAAAGAAATATAAATTCATAACCAAGTGCTGTTATTTCAGGATTGGCTAGATGAAGTGAACCAAAAACAATTGATGTGAGAAATAAAGCCATAAACCTACTATTTAACCAATGTCCAAAACCTTGCATTAGGTAACCCCTAAATACGACTTCTTCTACACTAGTTTGAATTGGTATAAATAATATTGCTATTACTGCAAGAATTAAAAATTCCTTAAGCTTAAAGTTTATTTCATAATCTTCAGGACTTAGAGAATACTCTAAGAAAACAAAAGCAGAAACAATAGATCCCCATAACATAAATGAATACATAATTCTTTCAAGATCAACTTTTTTTCTACTTGATAAAATAGACATTAAAGGAAGATCATGGAGTTTTTTTACAACTAACCAAATGCCAGGGACTACAGCTACAAAGCTAAGTAGTAAAAGAAAAAGTCTAAGATTTGAAGGAATAGACTTAAAAAGATCCATTGGATTAGCATCAGGGCTAGGCAATTCTGTTGGCAAGAATGGTATCATTGGAAGTTGTCCAATAAAACTGAAAAAAATCAGAATAAATGAACCTAGTATATAGTATCCAAAATTCTTTAATCTGTATGATTTATCAAATAAAAACATTTTTGTTTTTATTGAAAGTTAGCTAAAATTATCATATAAATAAATGAAAAGATCATATGAAAATATATTGTATGAATATTATATTTTATAAGATCTCTACTTTTATAATATTTAAATAATCCTGAAATCAAATAGTAAGAATAGAACATTGTTACAGGAATAAGTAAGTACATAAATAACATAGCTTGTGTGTTATTTGTTATATTTTCAGAAATATAATATAATGAACCTACTGCTAAAGCTAAATTTAATGCATATACCCATCTTGAAGCTTTTTTTCCAAGTAAAACTACTAAATGATTTTTACCCACTTTCTTATCAGAAGTATAATCTGGGAATTGATTGATAAATAATATGTTGGTGGTTAAAATACCTATTGGAACTCCTAAAAGTAATAGATTGTAAAATTCATCTGAATAAGAGATGATAGTCTCCATTGAAATTGCATAGCCTGTACCAAGTGTTAGTAAAGGTCCAAAAGCTAAAAAAATTGAAATTTCACCAAGACCATACCTTGAAGAAAGTCTAATTGGTTTAGCAGTATAAAAATATCCTACTAAAACACCTATTAATGCAATTATGGATGAATAATAAGCGTTACTTGTAGATCCAGTATTTATATAACTAGTAAATAAAATTCCTGCAGCTGTAAGAAGACCAAGAATAAACATAATATTAGCTAGACTCTTAGTTCCTTTAAGTGTTATTAATCCTAATTCAACTGCCCTACTTCCACCTGATAGTTGAGCTCCTTTAAGCATAGAAGAATTCATGCCAGCATTAAAATACTCAGTATTTGCTTCGTCGGTTCCATGAGACACATCAAAGTAATCGTTATATAAGTTAGAAAATAAATGAAAAAAAAGTATTCCAAAAGTAGTTAATGTTAAAGATATAGGACTAAATAGACTATCTCCGATTCCTGCATAATAACATCCAATAGCAAAAACAGGAAATAATGATGCAGATGCAAAACCAACTCTAGTTATTGCAACTCCTTTTATAATTTTTGTAACCCAGTTAATTTTAATATTTACATCCTCTTTTATTTCCTCGGTTATACCGCAATAACCAGTCTGAGGATTATCTTTTCCATCAGCAAAATTTGGTGTAATCTTAATTTTTGCATTGAAGGTTGACCCATCCTTTCTTACAAAATTTGTTTTGGTTACATGTTCACCAGTATCATTAGCATCTTTTAACCAACCTAATACATTTTGTAAAACAATTTCACCTGGAGAAAAGATTGAAACTCTTTTAATACCAACAAGATCTTTAGCCTCATGACCAAACATATTAACAGCTCCGTCGTTTAGGTTTGTGATTAAACCTTCCATATCGCAAATAATAACACTTTTCATATATTTTTTTTTAGAATGTTCAAATTTACATCCTGTGCATCTTAAATAAAAATTTTTTTATGAATTATTTATCAATGGTAAGTGTAGTCAGTTTTGCAAAAGAAATATCTCTATTATCTTCATCAATAATAGTTATTTTCCATAACTGCATCGTCCTTCCCATATGAACAGGGGAAGCATTTGCATAAACATAGCCTTCACTTATTCCTCTGACATGATTAATAGACAGTTCAACTCCCCTAAGCATTTGATTTTTTTTCATTGAAAAAATTGCGGCAGCTGAACTCCCTACAGTTTCAGCAAGAGCAGCTGTAGCTCCTCCATGAAGAACACCAGCTGGCTGATGAAGATTTGGAGTTACTTTCATTTTTGCCTCTAAAAAGTGTTCACCAACATCGGTAAAGACAATACCAAGAGTGGAAACTAAAGTTCCTTTACAACGATCATTAGCTTCTTTAAGGATAGATTCCTTGAGGTTTTTATTAAACATTTACTCTTCTTTTACCTCTTCAAAATCAACATCCTGAACATCGTCACCTTTAGAATCATTATCAGAAGTAGTTTCGTTAGCACCTTCTGGTTTAGCTTCGCCTTCAGCTTGGGCTTTATACATTTCTTCTGAAGCATTTTTCCATGCTTCATTAATTGTATTTAAAGTCTCATCAATCTTCTCAAGATCTTTAGATTCATGAGCTTTTTTCAAGTCTTCTAATGCTGATTCAATTGGTTTCTTTTTATCATCAGATAATTTATCTCCAAAATCTTTAAGTTGTTTTTCAGTTTGGAATATCATCTGATCAGCACTATTTAATTTATCAACTTCTTCTTTCGCTTTTTGATCAGCATCAGCATTAGCTTCTGCTTCTTTTTTCATTTTCTCAATTTCTTCCTCAGTTAACCCAGAAGAAGCTTCGATTCTTATATCTTGGGATTTATTAGTTGCTTTATCTAATGCACTTACATTAATAATTCCATTAGCATCAATATCAAATGTAACCTCAATTTGAGGTGTTCCTCTTTGAGCTGGAGGAATTCCATCTAAATGGAACCTTCCAATTGTTTTATTATCTTTTGCCATTGGTCTCTCTCCCTGTAAAACATGAATTTCTACAGAAGGCTGATTATCTGCAGCTGTAGAAAAAACTTGAGATTTTTTAGTTGGTATAGTTGTGTTTGACTCTATAAGTTTAGTCATAACATTACCCATTGTTTCAATACCTAGTGATAAAGGCGTTACATCAAGAAGAAGAACATCTTCTACATCTCCAGAAAGAACACCTCCTTGAATAGCAGCTCCAACAGCAACAACTTCATCAGGATTTACTCCTTTAGATGGTTTTTTTCCAAATAAAGCTTCAACTTCGTTTTGTATAATAGGAATTCTAGTTGATCCTCCAACTAAAATTACCTCATCAATATCTTTTTTAGTAAGACTAGCGTCTTTTAATGCTTTTTTAACTGGCTCCATAGATCTTTTTACCAATGTATCAGATAATTGCTCAAACTTTGCTCTAGTTAGTGTAGTTACAAGGTGTTTTGGACCTGATGATGTAGCAGTTACATATGGTAAATTAATTTCAGTCTGAGCTGACGAAGAAAGTTCAATTTTAGCTTTTTCAGCTGCTTCTTTTAATCTTTGAAGAGCCATTGAATCTTCTCTTAGATCAATTTGCTCATTCTTTTTAAATTCTTCAGCTAAAAAGTCTATAATTACTTGATCAAAATCATCACCACCTAAGTGAGTATCTCCATTGGTTGACAACACCTCAAAAACTCCATCGCCTAATTCTAAAATTGATATGTCAAATGTACCTCCTCCAAGATCATAAACAGCTATTTTTTTATCTGTTCCACCTTTGTCCATTCCATATGCTAAAGCAGCAGCAGTAGGCTCATTTATTATCCTTTGAACTTTCAATCCTGAAATTTCACATGCCTCCTTAGTAGCTTGTCTCTGAGAATCATTAAAATATGCAGGGACAGTAACTACAGCTTCTGTTACAGTTTGGCCAAGGTAGTCTTCTGCAGTTTTTTTCATTTTTTGAAGAACCATAGCAGATAATTCTTGAGGTGAATACAATCTTCCATCAATATCTACTCTAGGTGTATCATTATCACCTTTTACAACTTTGTAAGCAACAGTTTTGACATCATTAGATGACTCTGAATACTTGTTACCCATAAATCTTTTTACAGATGCAATTGTTTTTTCAGGATTTGTAACAGCCTGTCTTTTCGCAGGGTCACCTACTTTAATCTCTCCATCCTCTACAAATGCAATTACAGATGGTGTAGTTCTTTTTCCTTCAGCGTTAGGAATAACAACAGGTTCACTACCTTCCATAACAGATACACATGAATTCGTTGTTCCTAAATCAATTCCGATAATTTTACTCATAATATTTTTTTAAATAATAAAGACAACCATTATGCCATTTTAATTTAAGTGACATTCTGTCATATTATTATAACTTTATTTACACTATTTTTGTGTAAAAAGTAATAATGACTAACAATTCTAATACCAGCAGAGTTACCGTAAAGGTACTTGAACAAATGAAGAATGACGGCGAGAAAATCTCAATGCTTACCGCTTATGATTTTAGTTTTGCTAAAATTATAGACGAAGCTGGTGTAGATGTAATTCTAGTTGGAGATTCTGCCTCTAATGTAATGGCAGGACACGAAACAACATTACCAATTACTTTAGATCAGATGATATACCATGCTAGTGCTGTAGTAAGAGCTGTAAAAAGAGCTTTGGTAGTAGTCGATCTTCCATTTGGAACATATCAAGCAGACTCTAAAGAAGCATTGAAATCTGCTATTAGAATTATGAAAGAGTCTGGGGCTCATGCTGTAAAACTTGAAGGAGGACATTTAGCCAAAGAATCTATTGAAAGAATAATTCAGGCTGGAATACCAGTAATGGGTCATTTAGGATTAACCCCTCAATCTATATATAAGTTTGGAACATATACAGTAAGAGCTAAAGATGATGAAGAGGCTAATACACTAATAGATGATTCTAAAATGTTAGAGAACATTGGTTGTTTCTCTATTGTTCTGGAAAAAATACCAAATATATTAGCAAAAAAAGTAGCTTCAAATCTAAAACTCCCTATTATTGGTATTGGTGCAGGATCTGGTGTTGACGGGCAGGTACTTGTTTCTCATGACATGCTTGGTATGAACAAAGATTTTAGTCCTAGATTTTTAAGAAGATATTTAGACCTAGACTCTCTAGTTAGTGAAGCTGTCAAAAAGTATTCGTCTGATATTAAAAGTGGTAGTTTCCCAAATAAAGAAGAGCAATACTAATTTGGCATTTCAAGATTCAGATATATTATTTGAAGACAATCATTTGATTATTGTAAATAAACCTTGCGGAGTTCTTGTTCAGGGTGATAAAACTGGCGATGTTCCATTACTTGAAGTTATTAGGAAATACATAAAGAATAAATATGACAAGAAGGGTAATGTATTTCTAGGTCTTGTAAATAGAATTGATAGACCAACATCAGGAATTGTAATCTTCGCAAAAACAAGCAAGGCTCTTTCTAGGATGAACGAAAAATTAAAGAATAGGGAAATTAAAAAAATCTATTGGCTTATAATTTCCAATAAGTTTAAATCTAAAGAAGGAATACTTGAGGGTTGGTTTAAGAAAAATAACAAGAAGAATAAGTCTTTTTTTTCAACTAAAGAAAATGATAATTCAAAATTTGGAATTTTAACATATAAAAAAATTCAAACTCTTGAAAAATATTGTAAAATTCAAGTAGAACTTATTACAGGTAGACATCATCAAATTAGATGTAATTTTTCTGAGATAGGATATCCTATTCTAGGTGATTTGAAATACGGATCTAAAAGATCAAATAAAGATGGGGGAATATACTTACATTCAAGAGAGATAGATTTCATTCACCCTGTTTCAAAGGAAAAAATTCACATTAAAGCTAAACCTCCAGCACAAGGCTTATGGATTATCTAACCCTTTTATTAATAATAAGTGCTTTTTCCTTTATAATTTCTTGAACTGGCCTGCTACTTATTTTACTTTCAAGCCACGATATAATATCTAAATATAGAAAAGCTCTTTTTTCATATGGATCATCTTCATATACTTTAAGCTCATTATAAAGATTTCTTAAGAACCCCTTTATTTCTCCAGGATAGATGTTTTCTAAACCCTTTAAATATTTTAAAATTGTTTTTTGAACCTCATGTAAATCATTCATTTTATAAAGATAATTATATGTATCCTTAATAATTTTATCAAGATTGAAATCAATTCCAGCCTCCCAATGAGCAATAAGATTAAGTACTCTTGTAAAACATTGAAGATCTTCCCTCATTTTAATATTTTTGTTTTTCATAATAATACTCAGATATTTTATACAATTATCAAAATCATCAACTGTAAAATACATACAAGCAATTTTATAGTAAAGAAGCATTATATGATGATGATCAATAAAATTTTTATTAGTTTCTATACCATCTAATACCTCGGGGACAATTTTAATTGAATCTCTAAAGTTACCTTCTAGGACGTGAAGATTAAATAGGTTATTATACTTATACATAAAAATCAAAGCATTTAAATTTTGATTTACTGGAAATGAGCTACTTTCAACCGAATTAATCAAATCACTCAAACGATTTTTAAATTCTGAAGGATGTTTAATTAATGCTAAAGCCTCTAATAAAAAATTATAACCTTTAAGATAAAAAACAGGATGAACTTTAATCATCTCTGGATTTTTATTAAATGTGTCTATCCATTTTGAAGCATACTTGTAGCTTGAAAGAAAATCTTGAACCAATAAGCTATACCAAACCCATATTTGATAATAAATAAGTTTTTCACGGAATCCCAGTGATTCTAGTTTAAAATTTTGAATTTTTTGACTGAAAAATTTTTGAATTTCTTTAGATTCAGTATCACTTTTTGCATAACCAGCTTTAATAAGTTTTTCATAAAGCTGAAGCGAGATATTAGATAGATTACTGTTTATATCATTTTGTTCTTTTAAATGATTAGTCTGAGAAACAAGTTCATATGTTCTATTGCTTAGACTCCTTGTCACATAAAGAGATTCAATTAATTTTTCAAATTCAACAATTTCATATGCAGATGTATTTTCATCATATTTTAAAGCAAATGATTTTGCTTTATCTAATATTTTTAAACTTTGCTTATATAACCCTTTTTGATATAAAATTGTAGCAAAATCAATTTGACTTCTAATATGTAGTTTAACGTTTTTGTGTTGTGGGTTTAATCTTAAACTAATTAAAATCTGTTTATATAGATGAGCCTTTAAATTTGAAAGTTGGACTTTAGAAACAATTTTTTTTTCAATTATTACATCTTCTTTATAAATATTCATTTTATCAAGCTGATTAAATAATTTTAAAAACTTTGAATCTTCATTTGATTCCATTCTACCTACATAAAGTTTAAATTGTCTCTTCTCTGACTTGGTAAGAGATTTAATTAAAACAAATAGATTATCTTTTAACTCATTAGTCATTGTATAAATTTTATAATTAATATGTTTATTTACAGGTATTTATAACAATAATATACATATCGGATATTGTAAAATTAATATACTTTTTTTTAAGTATCACCATTTAAGTAATAATTTAGATAAGAATGAAAAATCAAGTTCAAATATTTGACACTACCCTGAGAGATGGTGAGCAAGTGCCAGGTTGTAAACTTGATACTAAAAGCAAACTAATATTAGCTGAAAGAATTGATATTCTTGGAGCAGATATTATAGAAGCTGGATTTCCAATCTCAAGTCCAGGAGATTTTAAATCAGTTGTAGAAATTTCAAAAATTGTCAAAAATGCATCAGTTTGTGCTCTGAGTAGAGCAAATGAAAAAGATATTGATGTTGCAGCTGAATCATTAAAAGATGCAAAAAAACCCAGGATTCATACAGGAATAGGAACATCTGAAATTCATATTAAACATAAATTTAATTCTAATAAGGAATCTATAATAGAGTTAGCTAAAAAATCAGTTTCTCATGCTAAAAAATATGTTTATGATGTTGAGTTTTATGCAGAAGATGCTGGTAGAACTGATAATGACTTTCTTGCTAAAGTATGCGAAGAAGTTATAAAGTCAGGAGCTACAGTTTTAAATATTCCAGACACTACAGGCTATTGTCTCCCTGAAGAGTATGGTGATAAAATAAGATTTCTAATCAATAATGTTAATGGAATTGAAAATGTTACCATTTCGTGTCATTGTCATAATGACTTAGGGCTTGCCACAGCAAATTCTATTTACGGTGTAATTAATGGTGCTAGACAAATTGAATGTACCATTAATGGTATTGGTGAAAGAGCAGGCAACACATCATTGGAAGAAGTTGTTATGATATTAAAACAACATTCTGATCTAGGTCTTTATACTAATATCAACTCAAAACTTCTCAATGACACAAGTCAAAAAGTTTCTGATTTAATGGGAATGCCCGTTCAACCTAACAAAGCAATTGTTGGTTCGAATGCTTTTGCACATAGCTCGGGAATTCATCAAGATGGAGTAATTAAAAAAAGAGAAACTTATGAAATAATTGACCCTCATGACGTAGGGATTGATAAATCTTCTATAGTTTTGACTGCTAGAAGCGGAAGAGCTGCATTAGCTTTTAGGATGAAGGAGTTTGGAGTAAACTTGAGCAAGAAAGAACTTGATGAAGTTTATAATGAATTTTTAATTGTAGCTGATAAAAAGAAAGAAGTAACAGAATCTGATTTTCCAATTATGCTAAAAAATCAAAATATTAAATATGGCTAATACACTTTTTGATAAAGTTTGGGACTCTCATGTGATTGAGAAAATTGAAGATGGACCTGACGTTTTATTTATTGACAAACATTTTATTCATGAAGTTACTAGTCCTGTTGCTTTTGTAGGGCTAAAAAACAGAGGGCTTAAAGTGATGTACCCTAAGAGAACATTTGCAACTGCTGATCACAATACCCCTACATTAGACCAACATCTACCAATTAAAGATGAATTGTCTGCCCTACAGGTTAAGACTTTAGAAAAGAATTGTAATGAGCATGGTATAGACTTTTGGGGATTAGGACACAAAAAAAATGGTATTGTTCATGTCATTGGCCCTGAAAACGGAATTACTCAGCCTGGACTTACAATTGTTTGTGGTGATTCTCACACTTCTACACATGGGGCATTTGGTGCAATTGCATTTGGAATTGGTACATCTGAAGTAGAAATGGTTTTAGCTTGCCAATCTATTATGCAGCAAAAACCAAAAAAAATGAGAATTAATGTGGACGGAGAACTTAATCGCCACGTAACACCCAAAGATGTAGCTCTTTTTATAATATCAAAATTATCTTCTTCAGGAGCTACTGGTTATTTTGTTGAGTACTCTGGTAGAGTTTTCAAAGAAATGAGCATGGAAGGAAGAATGACTGTTTGCAATTTAAGTATAGAAATGGGAGCTAGAGGTGGAATGATTGCACCAGATAATAAGACATATGAATACCTAAAAGGCAAAGAATATGCACCTAAAGATCAAGAATGGGATAAAGCTATCAAGTATTGGTCCTCATTAAAGACTGATGAAGGAGCTGTTTTTGATAAAGAATATAATTTTAAAGGAAAAGATATTGAGCCTATGATTACATATGGAACTAATCCAGGGATGGCAATACCTATATCTAAATCAATCCCTTCTTCAGAGACTTCAGACTCAAAAACTTCATACAAAAAAGCTCTAGACTACATGGAATTTAATGAGGGAGATTTAATGATTGGTAAAAAAATTGATTATGTTTTCTTAGGAAGCTGCACAAACGGAAGAATTGAAGATTTTAGAGTTTTTGCTAGTTTAATTAAGGGTAGAAGAAAATCTGATAGTGTAGATGCTTGGCTTGTTCCAGGCTCTCATAAAGTACTTAAAAGCATAAAAGATGAAGGTATATTAGATATTTTAACTGATTCAGGTTTTAAATTAAGAGAGCCAGGTTGTTCTGCTTGTTTAGCAATGAATGATGATAAAATCCCTAAAGGAAAATATGCAGTAAGCACAACTAACAGAAATTTCGAGGGAAGACAAGGTCCTGGTGCTAGAACCCTTCTAGCTAGTCCTCTAGTCGCAGCAGCTACTGCTATAACAGGAAAAATTACAGATCCAAGAGAAATAATTTAATATGGCTTACGATAAATTTGAAATACTAAAAAGTACTGCAGTCCCATTGAACATAGACAATGTTGACACAGATCAAATAATACCAGCAAGATTTCTAAAAGCAACTGAAAGAAAAGGCTTTGGCGATAATCTTTTTAGAGATTGGAGATATAATTCTGATGGTAAAGCTATTGACTCATTTCCTCTAAACAATCCTAATTATAAAGGTAAAATATTAATTGCTGGTAAGAATTTTGGATGCGGATCATCTAGAGAACATGCAGTTTGGGCTATATATGATTACGGTTTCAGAGTAGTTGTGTCAAGTTTTTTTGCCGATATATTCAAAAATAATTGTCTAAATATTGGAGTTCTACCAATTCAAGTTTCAGACTCTTTTTTATTAGAAATTTTTTCTCAAATAAATAAAAACTCAGAAAGTCTATTTGAAGTCAATCTTGAAAACCAAGAATTTATAATTAAAGAATTAAATAAGAAAGAAGTATTTAAAATAAGTCTCTATAAAAAAGGTAATATGTCTAATGGTTATGATGATATTGATTATTTATTAAACAAAAAGGAAGATATTTCTAGATTTGCTAATAAATTTATTGTTTAATGACTCGCTCAATAGAAATAATGGACACAACTCTAAGAGATGGTGAACAAACATCTGGAGTCTCATATTCCCCAAAAGAAAAACTTACAATTGCTAAACTATTATTAGAAGAGTTAAAAATTGATAGAATCGAAGTTGCATCTGCAAGAGTCTCTGATGGTGAGCTCAACTCTGTTAAAGGAATAACCACTTGGGCAAAAGAAAATAATCACCTTCAAAAAATTGAAGTGTTAACTTTTATTGATAATAACAAATCAATAGAATGGCTGCTAGAATCTGGATGTAAAGTTCAAAATTTACTTACAAAAGGATCTCTAAATCATCTAGAACACCAGTTAAAAAAAACTCCAAGAGAACACTTTGAAGATATTTCTGAAATAATTCAAAATGCTAAAAAAAATTCAATCGAAACTAATATTTATTTAGAGGATTGGAGTAATGGTATGAAAAATAGTAAAGAGTATGTTTTTAAATTTTTAACGTTCTTATATGAACAAAAAATAAAAAGAATACTTCTACCTGACACACTTGGTATATTAACACATACCGAAACTTATGAATTTATTAAAGAAGTGAAATTAAAATTTCCTAATTTTCATATTGACTTTCATGGACATAATGACTATGATCTTAGTGTAGGTAATTCAATGGAAGCAATTAGAGCAGGTTGTAACGGGTTACATTTAACTATAAATGGAATGGGCGAAAGAGCAGGAAACACACCTCTTTCAAGTGCTGTAGCAGCTATTAAAGATTTTTTGCCAAATATTAAAATTAACGTAAATGAGAAAAGTTTATTTAAAGCAAGTAAACTAATTTCAACTTTTTCAGGCCAAACTGTTTCCTCCAATAAACCAATTGTTGGAGAAAATGTTTTTACTCAAACTGCTGGTGTGCATGCTGATGGTGATAATAAAAAGAACCTTTACTATAATAACTTACATCCTAGCAGGTTTGGAAGAAAAAGAAAATATGCTCTTGGTAAAACATCTGGAAAAGCAAATATTAAGAAAAATTTAGATGAGCTAGGGATTAAACTAAATGACGAAGAATTAGGAATTATTACATCTAAAGTCATTGAACTAGGTGATAAAAAAGAGAAGGTCACAATTGAAGATTTACCATATATAATAAGTGATGTTCTAGATTATCCTACAAAGAAGAAAAACATTATAATTGAGTCTTATGTTTTAACTCATGCTAAAACGCTGAGACCTTCTGCATCTTTATCTTTAATAATAAATGATAAATTATTCCAAGAAAGTTGCTCAGGAGATGGTCAATTTGATGCGTTTATGAATGCTCTAAAAAAAATATATTCTAATCAAAAAAAAGAACTTCCAAAATTAATAGACTATGCTGTTAGAATACCTCCTGGAAGCCATTCTGATGCATTTTGTGAAACTACTATTACATGGGATACTGGTGTGAAAAAATATAAAACAAGAGGACTAGATACCGATCAAACAGTTGCTGCTATTAAGGCAACTGAAAAAATGTTAAATACCTAATAAATATGAAATTAAAAATAGCTATTCTCCCTGGTGATGGAATTGGACCAGAGGTTACAAATGAATCAATCAAAGTTCTTAATTGCATTGCAAAAAAATTTAATCATGATGTTGAAATGAGTACTGGATCAGTTGGAGCTATTGCAATAGATGAATATAATGATCCTTATCCCGATGAAACACATAAATTATGCTCTGAATCAGATGCAATTTTATTTGGAGCTATTGGTGATCCTAAATATGATAATGATCCTAAAGCAAAAATAAGACCTGAACAGGGTTTACTTAAATTAAGAAAGAAACTAGGACTTTATGCAAATTTAAGACCTACCAAAGTTTTTGATTCACTTTTAGAAATGTCACCAATTAAGGAAGATAGAATAGCCGGAACTGATATACTTTTTGTAAGGGAGCTAACTGGTGGAATTTATTTTGGTGAAAGAGGTAGAAAAAATGATGATAATTTTGCATTTGACACATGTCAATATTCAAGAGATGAAATTATTAGAATTGCTAAAATGGGATTTGAATATGCAGAAAAAAGATCAAAGAAACTCTGTTGTGTAGATAAAGCAAACATACTTGAAACCTCTAGACTCTGGAGAGAGACTGTTCAAAGTATGGAGAAAGATTACCCTGAAGTTAAAGTTTCATATGAATTTGTTGATGCTGTAGCTATGAGACTTATTCAATGGCCTAGCTCATATGATGTATTAATAACATCAAATCTATTTGGAGATATTTTGACTGATGAGGCATCCGTAATTTCTGGATCAATGGGCTTGATGCCATCAGCTTCTGTAGGATTAGATAATGCTTTATATGAACCTATTCATGGTTCGTATCCTGAAGCAACAGGCAAAAAAATAGCAAATCCACTAGCTTCTATTCTATCTCTTTCTATGATGTTAGATTATACTTTTAATTTAAAAGAAGAAGCTGAACTAATTAATAAAGCAGTTGAAAGTTCTCTTATTAATGGATATACTACACCTGATTTAAGTAAAAATCAAGAATCTTATTCAACTAATCAAGTTGGAGACTATATAAAAGATTTTATTCAAAATAGTTAAAGAATATAATCTGTTGAAATAAAGTTAGAATCATTAGAGTCTAATAATTTTTTCAATATTCTATTATTGTGAACATTATCCTTAGATGCAACAAATGTTCTTATAGAGAAGGCTCTTAATGCATCATGAACGCTTAATGTGCTAACAGCAGAGTTTTTTCTACCAGTAAAAGGATAAATATCTGGGCCTCTTTGACAAGAACTATTGAGATTTACTCTACAAACTAGGTTAGCAAGTGTATCAATCAAAGGACCAATTTTTTTTGTATCACTTCCAAAAAGACTTACCTGTTGCCCATATTCAGAATTTGCCATATCATCTAATGGCTTATCTATATCTTTAAATGGAATAATAGGAACTACAGGGCCAAATTGTTCTTCTTCAAATACTTTCATTGAATTATCAACCGGGAATAATACAGCAGGGTAGCAATAGTTGTTTGTTAATTCACCTCCTTTTTTATTGATAACAGAAGCCCCTTTCGAAGTAGCATCTTCAATCAAGTCATTAATATATTGAGGTTTAGATGGTTCTGGAAGAGGAGTAAGAAAAGCATCTTTATCCCATGGCATTCCAAACTTTAGATTGTCAACAGCCTCAGAAAATTTTTTATTAAACTCTTCAGCAATTGATTCGTGAACATAAAGCACTTTTAATGCTGTACATCTTTGGCCATTATAAGAAAGAGATCCTGAAATACATTCTTGAATAGTTAAATCCATATCAGCATCAGGCAGGATAATTGCTGGGTTTTTAGCTTCTAATCCTAAAACTAATCTTAACCTATTCTTATTAGGGTGTTGATCTTGTAATGCAACAGCAGAAGAACTATGGCCAATTAATGCTAAAACATCTACATAGCCTGTTTGCATAATTGGAGGGCAAATTTTTCTACCTCTACCAAATAATATATTAACAACTCCAGGAGGAAAACACTCTTTAAATGCCTTTAGAAGAGGAGAAATTAAAAGAACACCATGTTTAGCAGGTTTAAATATTGTAGTATTTCCCATCAAAATTGCAGGAATCAAAAGACAGAAAGTTTCATTTAGTGGGTAATTGTATGGTCCTAAACACAAAACTACACCTAATGGTCCTCTTCTGATATGAGCATTAATTCCAGAATCTTTTTCAAATCTTGAAGATGATCTGTCAATATTTTTGTACTCATCAATTGTATCATAGATATATTTTACAGTTCGATCAAATTCTTTTTCTGAGTCATTTTTATTTTTACCTATCTCCCACATTAGAAGACTAACAATTTGATCTCTATGATTAGTCATTTTATCAGCAAATCTTTTCATACACTTTAATCTATCTCTAACTTTCATAGTAGGCCATTTACCTTGTCCTCGACCAAAAGCATTTTTTGCAGATTCTAGGGCTTCTAAGGCAGAGTCTGAGTCCATATCTGGGATTGATCCAAGTAAAGTTGGAGAATAAGGAGTATCAGGATTAGAGTCAATAGTTGAGAAAACTTCAGATGTTTCACCATCCCATTTCTTAATCTCACCATTTACTAGATACTCTCTGCAGTGTAATTGATCAATTTTATAGTTTGTCATAAACTTGTAATTTATATTAAAAATCGAAGTGTTTCTGGTTTGTCGTTTAAATACTCTCCAAAGAAACCATTTTCTTTCATTTTTGTTATCAAGTGATCTAAATCTTTAGAAAACTTTAACTCTATTCCAACTATAGCAGAAGTATATTCTCTGTTATTCTTTTTCACATATTCAAAAAATGTAATATCATCACTTTCCCCAACAACATTATTCACAAATTCCTTTAAGGCACCTGATCTTTGTGGAAATCTGACAATAAAGTAGTGCTTTAATTTTGAGAAAAGCAAAGCTCTTTCTTTGATTTCAGACATTCTGATTATATCATTATTACCACCACAAATTAAAATACCTACATTTTTATTAGTAAATTTTTCATGATACATTTCAAAAGCAGATATACCAATTGCTCCTGCAGGTTCAACAACAATTCCATCTTTATTATATAAATCTAGAATAGTTTGACAAATTTTTCCTTCAGGTATAACAAGTAAATCATCTAAGTGTTCTTTACAAATTTCAAAAGGTATCTTTCCAATTTTTTTAATAGATACACCATCGACAAAATTATCTATTTTATTAAGTTCAATTATTTTTTTTTGATCAATTGATCTAAACATAGCAGGAGCTCCTGAGGCTTCTACTCCAATTATTTTTGTTTTAGGTGATAATTTATTAAAAACAGTTATCATTCCAGAAATTAAACCACCCCCTCCAATTGGAATAATTAGATAATCAAAATGTTTATCAATTTGGTCTAAAATTTCTAATGCAATAGTACCTTGACCTTCAATAACTGTACTGTCATCAAAAGGATGAATGAAAATTGTATTTTCATTAATCTGTTTTTGCGCTTCTTTTTGAGCATCATCAAAACTATCACCAATTAATACGATCTTAATAAAATCTCCACCAAACATTTTTACTCTATCTACTTTTTGTTTTGGAGTAGTTTCGGGCATATAAACAGTTCCAAAAATTTTAAGTTTTGCACAAGAATATGCAAAGCCTTGAGCATGATTACCAGCACTTGCACAAATAATTTGCTTGTCTAATGTATTGTTTAAATTGAGTGATTTTATTTTATTAAATGCACCTCTAATTTTGAAAGATCTAACCTTTTGAACATCTTCTCTTTTCAAAAAAACTTTAGAGTTAAACTCATTGGAGAGTCTCTCATTTAATTCTAATGGAGTAACTATGGATACACCTTTTAGATTATCCGAAGCATTTCTAACACCATTTAAATTAGGTAATTGCATTTATCATAATGCTTTTTTCATTGATGTCATATGCTGTCTTAATTCATCACCTATAATTTCAATAGAATGGAATCTTATAGAATCATTTATTTCAATTAATTTTTTATTATCAACTGAGTTTGAATTTTTAGAAAAGGTATTAGATCCTATTACATCATTATCAATGTTTTTAAAGAAACTTGACAATAAATTTATTGCTTCATTATTAAATAAATAACATCCATACTCAGCAGTATCAGAAATGATGCTATTCATTTCATATAGTTTTTTACGAGATATTAAATTAGCAATTAAAGGAAGTTCATGAAGAGATTCATAGTAAGCAGATTCTTCCTTTATTCCAGCTTCGACCATTGTTTCAAATGCTAACTCAACTCCTGCTTTTACAAAAGCAATCATTAAAATTCCATTATCAAAATAATCCTGTTCTGAAATTTCATTATCAGTTGGAATAGTTTTTTCAAAAGCAGTTTGACTAGTTTTCTCTCTCCAATTTAGAAGTTCTTTATCATCATTAACCCAGTCTTTCATCATAGTCTCTGAAAAGTTACCTGATAGAATATCATCCATATGTTTTATAAATAATGGAGACAGAATAGATTTTAATTCTTCAGACAACTCATAAGCTTTTATTTTTGCTGGATTCGATAATCTATCCATCATATTTGTAATTCCTCCATGTTTAAGTGATTCCGTAATAGTCTCCCATCCATGTTGAATAAGCTTAGATGCAAATGCTGGATCTACTCCTAACTCAATCATTCTATTAAAAGAAAGTATTGAACCTGTCTGAAGCATCCCACACAGGATTGTTTGTTCTCCCATTAAGTCAGATTTAACTTCCGCAACAAAAGAAGATTCAAGAACACCTGCAGTATGTGATCCAAGAGAAACTGCATAAGCTTTAGCAGAATCAAAACCTATATTGTTAATATCATTTTCCGGATGAACTGCAATTAAAGTTGGTACACCAAAACCCCTTAAGTATTCTTCTCTTACCTCAGATCCAGGAGATTTAGGAGCAACCATTATTACTGTTATATCTGATCTAACTTTAACGCCCTCCTCAACAATATTAAAACCATGAGAATAAGATAAAATTGAATTTTTTTTCATTAAAGGCATTAATTGTTCAACTACGGGAGTATGATTTTTATCAGGAGTTAAATTAATAACTAAGTCAGAGTTTGGAATTATTTCATCAAAGTTTCCAACTGTAAAACCATTTGATGATGCATTTATATATGATTGTCTTTTAGAATCTATTGATGACTGTCTTAATACGAATGAAATGTCAAGACCAGAGTCTCTCATATTTAATCCTTGATGTAAACCTTGAGCTCCACAACCTACAATTGCAATTTTTTTATCTTTAAGAAATTCAACTCCATCTGAAAATTCTTCAGAATCCATAAATCTACATCTACCAAGCTGCATTAATTTTTCTCGAAATGATAAGCTATTAAAATAATTTTTCATTGTGTTTATTTTTGATTTTTAAAAGTATTCAAAATTTCTGATATACCCATTTTTTCTTTTGAAACTGCAATTCTTCCAGATCTCGTAAATTGAAGAAGACCATAAGCTTCTAAATCTTTGTATAGTTTTTCTGTATCATCTCTAAAACCAGTTTTTTCTATAACAAAAAAGTCAGGATTAACAGTTACAATTCTTGCATTAGATTCTTTAATAATATTTTGAATATGTCTTTCTTCAAAAAGAGATGAAGATTTCATTTTATAAAGAGCTGTCTCTTGAAAAATTGTTTCATTATCAGTATGATAAAAAACTCTAATAACTTCAACTTGTTTTTCAATCTGCTTTGCTACTTTCTCGACATCATCTTTAGTCATCTTAACAACTATAATAAATCTAAAAACATCTTTAATCTCACATTCAGAGGTAGTAAAACTTTCAATATTAATATGACGTTTTAAAAATATTGCAGAAAGTCTATGTAAGAGACCGACATTGTTTTCAGTGTAAACTGAAATTGTATAATTTTTCTTGTTTTCCATTTTAACTTAATCTTACATCAGAAACCGAGGCACCTGAGGGTATCATCGGAAAGACATTATTTTCTTTTTCTACGCATATCTCTAAAACATAAGGTTTCTTCGACTTAATCATTCTTTCAACTGCAGGTTTTAGATCTTTCCTATCCTTTACTCTCTCAGAATCTAAATAATAACCTTTGGCAATAGCAACAAAATCTGGATTAACCATTTCAGTTGAAGCATATCTTTTATCAAAAAATAGTTGTTGCCATTGACGAACCATTCCTAAAAAATCATTGTTTAACACAACTATTTTAACTGGAATTTGTAATTGAAAAATTGTACCTAATTCTTGAATAGTCATTTGATAGCCACCATCTCCAATTACAGCTACAACTTCTCTTTTTAATGCACCCATTTTTGCTCCCATTGCAGCAGGGAGAGCAAATCCCATTGTGCCTAGGCCGCCAGATGTAATATTGCTTTTAGATTGAATAAAGTTAGCATATCTACATGCCACCATTTGATGTTGACCTACATCTGTAACAATAATAGCATCTCCATTTGTGTATTCATTAATAGCAATTATTGATTCACCCATGGTTAAACCATCTTTGACTGGATTTAAATCAGAATTAATAACTTTTTCAAATTCAATTTTCATTAAATCATCAAACCTGGAAATCCATTTACCATGTGTTTTATTTTGTATTTTTTTTGTTATAAGTTTTAGAGATTCTTTACAGTCCCCAATAACAGGAACATCTACATTGATATTCTTATTTATCTCTGCTGGGTCAATATCAAGATGGATTATTTTTGCTTGTGATGCATAAGTGTTTGGATCACCAGTTACTCTATCATCAAACCTCATTCCGACAGCAATAAGTAAATCACATTCATTGGTTAAAATATTAGGACCATAATTTCCATGCATACCAACCATTCCAACATTTAATTCATGGGAAGTTGGAAGTGCAGATAAGCCGAGAATAGTCCAAGCTGCAGGGATTCCACTTTTCTCAACAAAGTCTTTAAATTCTATTTCTGCGTTTCCTAGAATTACACCTTGTCCCCAGACAATAAATGGTTTTTTTGCTTTATTAATTAATTCAACTGCATTATCTATGGATGTATTATTAATAACAGGAAATGGATTATAACTTCTTATTCCCTTGCATTTAGAATATTTATAGTCAAATAATTCAAATTGAGCATCTTTAGTTATATCTATTAAAACAGGACCTGGTCTTCCTGATCTTGCTATATAAAAAGCTTTAGCAAATATTTCAGGAATTTCAGATGCTTTTGTTATTTGATAGTTCCATTTAGTAACAGGCATTGAGATTCCAATGATATCAGTTTCTTGAAATGCATCAGAGCCTAGTAGATGCGAGGGTACTTGACCTGTTATACAAACAATTGGAGTTGAATCAATTTGTGCATCAGCTATACCAGTAACTAGGTTTGTAGCACCTGGGCCAGATGTTGCAATTGCAACACCAACTTTTCCTGAAGATCTTGCATATCCCTGTGCTGCATGAACTGCTCCTTGTTCATGTCTTGCTAAAACATGTTTTAACTTATCTTGAAACTTATAGAATTCATCATATACGGGCATTATTGCACCACCTGGGTAACCCCAAACTAAATCAACCCCCTCATTTAATAAAGAATGAACTACAGCTTCAGCTCCACTTATATTTTTATTTTTCATAACACTTATTCATCTGTAACACAACCACTTGATGCATTCGAAACTGATTTAACATATTTATATAAAATTCCTTTATCAATTTTTGGATCTGGTTGAGTCCAATTTTTAATTCTATTTGTTATCTCATTTTCTGAAATATCCACATTTATTAAATTTTGCTCAGAATCAATTGTAATAATATCTCCATTTTTAACAATTGCTAATGTACCTCCTTCATATGCTTCTGGTACAATATGACCAACAACAAATCCATGAGTTCCACCAGAGAATCTTCCATCAGTAATCAAGGCAACATCTTTTCCAAGTCCTGCTCCCATTATTGCAGAAGTTGGTTTAAGCATTTCTGGCATTCCAGGACCACCTTTAGGCCCCTCATATCTTATAACAACAACTTCTCCTTTATTTACTTTAGATTGCTTTATAGCCTCAAGACATTCAAATTCACCATCAAAAACTTTAGCTGGTCCTGTAAATTTTAGACCTTCTTTACCTGTGATTTTTGCAACACATCCAAGCTCAGCAAGATTTCCTTTGAGAATTTGAATATGACCAGTTTTTTTAATAGGATTAGAAATAGGAAAAATAATATCATTAGAATTCATGTCTGGAGAGTGAATTTTTGATAAGTTTTCTGCAAGAGTTTTACCTGTTACTGTCATACAGTCTCCATGTAACATTTTATGTTCTAGCATATATTTTAAAACTGAAGGCACCCCTCCAATTTTATGTAAATCCTTCATTAAATATTTACCACTTGGCTTAAGGTTGGCTAAAAAGGGAGTCGAGTCACTTATTTCCTGAAAATAATCTATTGTTAAATCCAAATTAGCAGCTCTAGAAATAGCTAAAAAATGAAGAACGGCATTAGTAGATCCACCAAGGACTGTAATCAATCTTAAAGCATTTTCAAGAGATTTCTTTGTAACTATATCAGATGGCTTAATATCTTTTTCAATGAGTAATTTCATGGCAGAACCAATTTGATTACACTCACTAATTTTATCATCACTTATAGCTGGATTAGAAGAGTTGTAAGGAAGTGACATACCCAAAGCTTCAATTGCAGAAGCCATAGTGTTGGCTGTATACATCCCCCCACAAGCCCCAGCTCCAGGACAAGCATTTTTAATTACATTTTTATATTCATTTTCATCAATCTTTCCAGAAACTTTTTCACCCCAGGCTTCAAAAGCTGATACAACATCTAGCTCTTTATTATTGTAACAACCTGAATCTATTGTACCACCATAAACAAGTAAACTAGGTCTGTTTAATCTAAGCATTGCCATTAAGGCACCTGGCATGTTTTTATCACATCCAACAACCGTGACTAGACCATCGTAAGACATAGCTTGAACTACAGTTTCCATTGAATCAGCTATAATATCTCTAGAAGGTAAAGAATATCTCATACCCAAAGTTCCCATTGATATTCCATCACTAACACCTATGGTATTAAATATTAAACCAACATAATTTGAGTTTACTATACTCTCTCTTATTTTTACAGATAAATCATTTAAATGCATGTTACATGGATTACCTTCATAACCAGTACTAGCTACTCCAATAAAAGGTTTATCAAAGTCGTCTTCAGATAAACCTATAGCGTGAAGCATAGCTTGAGCAGCAGGTTGAGAATCATCCTTTGTTACTATACGACTATATTTATTTAACATATAAAATAAATCTTTACCTTAAAATTATTACCCTGTCACTTTATTTCTTAATGAATCTTAAAGTTAAAACTACGTCCAAATAAATATATTAATATTCAAGATATTGAAAATCAGTTAATTAAGTTAATAAATATATTACATCCAAATGTTATATATAGATATTTAATTTAAATAATTAAATTTAGCACGTAATGGATAACAAAGAAATTGATATTATAATTAATTCACAAAAAGAATTTAATAAAACTAACTCTAATTCTGTCAACTATAGAATTCAAATTTTAAATTCACTTTTAAAGGAAATTAATAAAACAGAAAACAAGATCTATGAAGCTTTAAAAAAAGATCTAAATAAACATGAGTTTGAATCGTTTTTATCTGAAGTTCTTCTTGTTAAAAGAGAGATTAAATTATTCGTAAGAAAATTAAAGAAATGGTCAAAAAAGAAAAAAGTTAAAGGATCTATATTTAATTGGCCATCATCAAATTATCTTATACCAGAACCCTATGGTCAAGTTCTTATTATTACTCCATGGAATTACCCATTTCAATTATCACTAACTCCTCTTATTGGTGCAGTTGGTGCAGGCAATACAGTTATAATAAAACCATCTGAATTAGCTCCAAACACATCTTCGGTGCTTATGGAATTGATTTGTAATGTTTTTCCTCAAAATTTAGTTTCTGTTATTGAAGGTGATGCTGAAACTGCCAAATATCTTCTTGATAAAAAATGGGATTATATATTGTTCACAGGAAGTACAAAAATTGGAAAAATTGTAGCTGAAAAAGCTGCAAAACACTTAACTCCTACAACATTAGAACTTGGAGGAAAAAGCCCATGCATAGTAGATAGTAATGTTGATATAGACAAAACAGCAAAAAGGATAGTTTCTGGTAAATTCGTTAATTGTGGTCAAACTTGTATTGCTCCAGATTATGTTCTAGTTAATAATCACGTCAAAAGTGAATTGATTTCAATGCTAAAAAAGAATATTATTTCAACTTTTGGAAGTATTCCTTATGATTCTAATAGTTACGGAAGAATAATAAACAAAGCCAATCTATTAAGATTAAAAGAAAATCTTCATAATCAAAATATTGAATTTGGAGGAAAAATTGATGAAAACAACCTTTATGTCGAGCCTACACTGGTTATTAATCCTGACTTAAATTCAGAAATCATGAAAGAAGAAATTTTTGGACCTGTTTTACCAATTATATCGTATGAAAATGAAAATGATTTAAATAAAATACTAAACTTCAACCCATCACCACTCGCATTCTATATATTTTCAAATAATCAAAAATTTATTGATAAACTAATTAATTCAAATAAGTTTGGAGGATGTGTAGTAAATGATACTTTAATACATTATGTGAATTCAAATCTGCCATTTGGTGGGATTGGAGAAAGCGGAATGGGTGCTTATAGGGGCAAATTTAGTTTTGACACTTTTAGTCACTATAAACCTGTTCTTAAGAAGAAATCAATGATTGATATTCCATTTAGATATGGACCTTACCCTGACTCATTTAAATTTATTAAAAAATTATTGGAGAAACTATAGAATGGAGAAGACTGTAAGTGAGGCCATAAAATATAGAAGATCTGTAAGAAAGTTTGATCCTAGTAAAGAATTAAACTCAGATATTGTAAAAAAATGCATTGAAAATGGAGTATTAGCTCCTACTAGTAGCAATCTTCAGCTTTGGGAATTTTATCATATTACCAACAAGGAACTGTTAAATAAAATTTCAAAAATATGCTTTAATCAACCAGCCGCCTCAACAGCTAAGCAAATTGTAATAACTGTGGTTAGAAAAGATTTATGGAAAATCAGAGCTTCTCAAAATATTGATTTTTTTAATTTGACAAAAAAAAACCTTAGTGATAGAAATTATGATTTAACACAAAAATATTACAAAAGAGCTATCCCTTTTGTATACAAAGATTTTTTAGGTGTAATAAGTTTCATTAAATATATTATTGCTTCTGTAATAGGACTATTTAGAGTAATGTACAGACAACTTAGAGCTTCTGATACTAGAATAATTGCTCATAAAAGTGCAGCATTAGCATCTCAAAATTTCATGATAAGCATGGCTGGGTTTGGTTATGACACCTGTCCTATGGAAGGCTTTGACTCACTTAAAATTAAAAGTTTGTTGAACCTGAAAAAAAAGTCTGAAATTAATATGATAATTGGGTGTGGGATTAGATTAAAGGAAGGAGTCTACGGTGAAAGGTTTAGAGTTCCTTTTGAAGAAGTTTATATTAAAAAATAAATTAATTGTTTGATTCTTCAATCGATGAATCTAACCAGTTTTTAAAATTTTCCTCTGATGTAAATTGAATAGGTTCAGTTAAAATCTTACCTGAAGGAAGCATAGCTACATAATAAGGCTGTGATGCATTATTGAAATTTATCTGCTGAAAAAGAGACCATTTTCTTCCTATGTTATTTACATATTGAATATTTCCAGAATTATTTAAAAATTTAAACTCTTCTTCTATTGAAAGCTTTGTTCTATCATCAACATAAAGGGAGATAATAACAAAATTATTATCTAAAAGATTAAATATAGCTGGTTTTGACCATACATTTTCTTCCATCCTTCTGCAATTAGCACAAGCCCAACCTGTAAAATCTAGCAAAATGATTTTTTCATTTTCAATAGCATAATTTTTACCATCTTGAAAGTCTTTAAAACATTTTAGTCCAAGAGGACAATCATTAACTTTTTCTTCAATAGAGTAAAACTCAGGAGGCAAAATACCACTTAAGAATCTTACATTTTTACTATCATAAAGTCCACTGATAAGATAGAATGAAAAAAGCATAAAAAACCAACCTGACAAACTCTTAAAATTAAACTTTAATTTTCCAAAGTATGAACCAAACAAGTATAGGGACATTGTTAAGAAAATTAGTATCCAAATAATTAAAAATACTTCTCTCTTTAGAATACCCCACCCCTCTACTAAGTCAGCGTTTGATAAAAACTTAAATGCTAATGCTAATTCAATGAAACCCAAAGAAACTTTTAATTTTTTTAACCAAAGCCCAGATTTAGGGATCAATGATAAATATTTGGGATAAAATGCTAAAAAAGTAAATGGAAGTGCCAAAGCAAAACCAAATCCAAGCATACCTGAAGATAGTTGCATTGCACCAGATTCTGCAGATGACAAAGAACCAGCTAACAGAGAGCCTAATATAGGTCCTGTACAAGAAAATGAAACTAATGCTAATGTTAGTGACATAAAGAATATTCCAATCACCCCTCCCTTTTCAGATTTTTTTTCTGAACCTGAAATAATATTACTAGGAATTACAATATCAAAGTATCCAAAAAATGAAATCGCAAAAAATATAAAGACTAAAAAAAAGGTAATATTTACATAAACATTAGTTGAAATAGTATTTAAAATATTTGGATTCAAACTATCAAATAAATGGAATGGTACACTTAATAAAATATAAATCATTACAATAAAGAAACCATACAAAGAAGCTGATGTTAAACTATTATATTTTAATTTTTCTTGATCAATGAAATATGACACGGTTAATGGTATCATTGGGAAAATACAAGGTGTTAATAAAGCTAGAAAACCTGCTAAAAGTCCGAAAATAAATATCTCGAAATAATTAGATGATTGAACAACATCAACACTATTGTAGTTAGATTTATCCAACTCCAATTCCAACGAATTATATTTTTTTATATCATCCAAAGTAACATTATCATCTTGAAGGATTTTCTTGTTTTTATCAAGAACTATATTAAACGTTTCATTTCGAAAAATACACAACTCATCATCACATGATGAATATTCAACTTCAATCTTAACTTGGTTAACATCTTTGTTGTTTAGCCTTAAAGATTGATTAAAATTTGCTTTACCTTCAAAATAAAACAAATCCATCTTGAACACATTGTCATATCCAATTATATATGGATCTTCATTAAAAATTTCATCAGCAAAATAGTTATTGTCATTATTTAAAAATTTAAAACTAGTTGCTACAGATCCCTCTTCAGGCGAAAACTGAGAATATAGTTTCCATCCATCAATTATTTCTGCATTAAAAGATATCTCATATTCTAAACTGTTTAGCTTTGTTAACTCATATGTCCAAGAAACAGGTTCTGTTTCTTGAGCACTAAGTGGCAGAAGGGTAATAATTCCAAAAAGTAAATTTTTAATCATTTGAAGTGATTATTAAGAATTTTTTATTCTTTCTTATTAGATGTGTATTTGAACTAATATACTTGCCTGTGTCAGAGTCAAATAATTTAATAATTTCTTTAAAATCAATTTTATACTCTTTAAATAAATGATGCATATAATATTCCAAAGGATCTAATTTTTTTAAATCATCAATTTTCACTTTTATATTATCAGTTTCAAAAGTGAAGATTCTATTCTTTGTTTGATCAAGAATAGTATCTGCAAATATCTTAGTAGAGTTTAGGTTATCAATGGTTGTTTGAAATTTTAACATAACATTATCATCAAATTTTTTAAACTGAGGAATTATTAAATTTCTTATCATATTTCTAAAGTAATCATTTTTAGAATTTGATGAATCCTCTCTAAAATCAATGTTATTTAACTTAGCATATACTAAAATATCATTCTTCAAGACTTTAAGAAGGGGTCTAAATAAAGAGTCTGTTTTCTCAGTAATACCAGTTAGTCCTTTTAAACCAGAACCTCTCATTGAATTTATTAAATATGTTTCAATTTGATCATCTAGGTGATGAGCAGTAACTATATAATCAAAACCGTAAAGATTCTTGAGTTCATTAAACCATTCATATCTTAAATTTCTGGCACCTTCTTGAATTCCAAACTTATTTTTGACACAATAATCATTAGTGTTAAATTTTGATATGTAACACTCAATTTCATTTTTTGAAGACCAATTAAAAATAAATTTTTCGTCATCATCACTTTCTTTAGCCCTTAACTTAAAATTACAATGTGCTACAGAAAAACTTAAATTATATTTAAGGAATAAATTTGCAAGAACCATACTATCAACTCCACCACTTAGAGCAATTAAAAATTTAGAATGCATAAGTGATGAGATTTTACTTTGAAAAATTGTTTCAATTTTGATTCCCACCCAGTAAAAATAACTAAAGTTTAATCAAATAAGTATTGTATTATATTTATGGTTAGGTTTTTTTTTCTGAACTTGTAGAATATAATTTATATTTTGAAAGATAATTCTAGTGTAAATTTACCGATTGGAATAGCACTACTTCCTATTTTTTTTCTTGTTTTACTCCTTAGTATAAATGTTTTTATATATGGAGATGATTCATTAAATGGAACCAATCAGTTTATTCTAATTTTATCGGGACTCTTTGGAGCATCTTTAGGTTTTATTTACAATGTATCATATAAAGAGATACTTAAAAAAATCTCAAATAGTGTAAAATCAGTAACTGGAGCATTATTGATATTATTATTTGTAGGAGCCCTAGCAGGTACTTGGATGATCAGTGGGATTATACCTGCAATGGTTTATTATGGGCTTAAAATACTAGACCCTAATATCTTTCTTCCAGCTTGTGTAGTAATATGTTCTATTATATCTGTAGCAACAGGAAGTAGTTGGACTACATCTGCAACAGTCGGTATTGCATTAGTAGGAATTGGGAAGGCTCTAGGAATTCCACCAGGAATGGTTGGAGGGGCAGTAATTGCAGGTGCTTATTTTGGTGACAAACTTTCTCCGCTTAGCGATACAACTAATCTTGCTGCAGCTGTTACTAAAGTTGATTTATTCAGACATATTAAATATTTAACATATACTACTATCCCTAGCATATCAATAACTCTAATTGTTTTTATCATTCTTGGATTTATGCAAGTTTCTGATGGTTCAACTGATAATACTTATTTGCTTAGCGCCATTACTGAGAAGTTTAATATTACATTAATTCTATTTTCTGTCCCAATATTAGTTTTAATTATGATTATTAAAAAAACACCCCCTTTAATTGCATTAGTAATTGGAACATTGGTTGGTGCTGTATTTGCCATAATATTTCAACCACAAATTATATCAGAACTTTCTTCTGGCAGCTATTCTAAACTCACTAGTACATATGTTGTAATTATGGATACAATAACCGGTCCTATAAGCATTGAAACTAATAATGTGATATTAAATGATTTATTTTCAACAGGAGGGATGCTAGGTATGATGAATACAATATTTTTAGTCATTGGAACCATGGTGTTTGGTGGTGTTATGGAGGCTATTGGAGCACTTAAAACCATTAGCAAGACACTTTTACAATGGGCTGACACATCATTTAAGTTATTTGCAAGTACTGTAGCATCTTGTTTGGCATTAAATGTTAGTGCATCAGATCAATATCTTACAATTGTAGTTTCAGGTAAAATGTTTGAAAAAGCATTTAAAGACAAAAATCTTGCACCCGAAAATTTGAGTAGAACTCTTGAAGATTCTGCAACAGTTACATCTGCTCTAATTCCATGGAACTCATGTGGTGCCTACCACTCTTCTGTTCTAGGAGTTGGTGTTGGTGAATACTTTATTTATGCAGTTTTTAATTGGATTAGTCCTTTCATGACATTAATATATGCTGCATTTAGAATAAAAATTAGGACTTTAGGAGATAAAAATTAATTATCTAAACTCATCTTTGTATTTTTGTATAATACTGTTTATCTATGAGAAGCAAGAAAAAAGCCGATGTAAACAAATTTAAAGTTATACTTGGCTACATTCTTCTATTTCTTTCCGTAATACTTTTCACTTCATTTATATCATATATGTACAATTGGAAGGTTGATCAAAGTAGTATTGGAAATCTTCTTGACAGAAGTATTGAAGTTGAAAATATATTAGGGAAAATTGGCGCATCAATAAGTCACTTTTTTATTTACAATCTATTTGGAATTTCTAGTTTCATCCTTCCTGTAATTTTATTTATTTCATCCTATTATTTACTTTTTAATAAAAAAATACTTGAGTTAATTAAAAGAATTAATTGGCTATTAATACTAACTATATGGATGACTCTATTAACTGGATATCTTAGTAATTATTTTCCAATTCAAACTGGTATTGTTGGGTTTGAGATAAATTCATTTCTTAAGACTTATATTGGAATCACAGGAATAGTTCTAATAATATGTTTCATTTTCATTTTATCAATTGCAGTCTTATGGAATATCACTCCTAATTCAATAGTGATCTTATTAGGTAACCTTTCTCTTCCAAAAAAATCAAAAGAAAATCCACAAGAAGATAAGCTTAAGGGTGAATTATTTGAGGATATCAAAGTTGAAGACTCGGATCTAGAAGTTAATCTAGAGTCAAAACTTAATGATGGAAATGAGATACAATCAGAGCCTACTGAAGGAAATGATGATAGCGTTTCAATGGAGGTTGAAGAAATAAATTTTGAGGAAAAGAGCACTAAAAATATCAGCTTTAATAAGGCTGATCTTAAGAAATTTGACCCTACTCTAGATTTAAGTAATTTCAAAAATCCAAGTATTGATCTTTTGAAAGATTATGGAGATGGAACTATTAAAATCGATCAGGATGAACTGGAAACCAACAAAAATAAAATAGTTGACACTCTAAAGAATTATAACATTGGTATAAAGCAAATTAAAGCTACCATAGGTCCAACTGTTACATTATATGAAATAATTCCTGATGCAGGAGTTAGAATTTCAAAAATTAAAAATCTTGAAGATGATATTGCTTTATCTCTTTCAGCACTTGGTATAAGAATAATTGCCCCAATACCAGGCAAAGGGACTATAGGTATCGAAGTTCCTAATAAAAAGAAATCTATTGTTTCAATGAAGTCTTTAATTTCTTCAAAAAAATATATTGAGTCTGAGATGGAACTTCCAATTGCAATTGGAAAAACAATTAGTAATGAAACATTTATTGTTGATTTAACTAAGATGCCACATCTTTTAATGGCAGGAGCAACAGGTCAAGGAAAGTCAGTAGGTATTAATGCTATTCTTACATCGATACTTTATAAAAAACATCCAGCTCAAGTAAAGTTTGTTTTAGTGGATCCAAAAAAAATTGAATTATCTATTTACAATAAGATTGAAAGACACTACCTAGCAAAACTTCCAGAATCAGAAGATGCAATTATTATAGATAATGATAAAGTAATTAATACACTAAATTCATTATGTATGGAAATGGATAATAGGTATGAACTGCTTAAAGATGCCATGACGAGAAATATTAAAGAATATAATACTAAGTTTATATCTAGAAAATTAAATCCAGAAAATGGACATGCTTTTCTACCTTATATAGTACTTGTAATAGATGAGTTTGCAGATTTAATAATGACAGCCGGTAAAGAAGTAGAGACTCCTTTAGCAAGATTAGCGCAGCTTTCAAGAGCAGTTGGTATTCACTTAATAATTGCTACACAGAGACCTTCAGTAAATGTCATAACTGGATTAATTAAAGCAAATTTTCCTGCTAGAATTGCATTTAGAGTTACTTCTAAAATTGATTCAAGGACAATTTTAGATACTGGAGGAGCCGAGCAATTAATTGGAAGAGGTGATTTATTATATTCCCAATCAAACGATTTAACTAGAATTCAATGTGGTTTTATCGATACTCCAGAAGTTGAGAAGTTGTCTGAATTTATTGGATCTCAAATGGGTTATCCAACTGCATATAAACTTCCTGAATATTCAAAAGATGATAGTGGGTCATCATCTGATATATCAATTGAGGATAGAGATTCAATGTTTAATGAAGCAGCAAGAGTAATTGTTTCAAACCAACAAGGTTCGGCCTCGTTACTTCAAAGAAAACTTAAACTAGGATATAATAGAGCTGGAAGATTAATTGATCAGATGGAAGATGCTGGAATTGTTGGTCCCTTTGAAGGAAGTAAACCAAGACAAGTTTTAATATCAGATTTAAATTCATTAGAAACTTTGTTGAATAGTGGTCAAAAATAAAATACTTATCAAATTTATAGTGATTCTTTTAGGTTTTTCAAATCTATCAGCACAAGAAGCTGCAATTGATATCCTAGAAAGAGTTAGAGAAAATGCATTCTCATTAGAAAATGTGTACTATAAATTTGAGATTTCTTCAAAATTTGAAAATAATATTCTACCAATTAGTGGAGAATTTTTTATTAATCATGAAAATTATTTGATAGATACGAATGAAATTGACCAGATATACGATGGAGAAAAATTTTATACTATAATTCATGAAAACAAAGAGATAATAATAAGTACTGAAAACACTTCATTTTTTAATTTTTCACCAAATCAGATTTTTAATTATTTTTTAAAAGGATTCGATTTAACAAACCAAAATATTACTGGGGACTTTTATCATATTACTGCAGAGAGTAAAGAAGAAGAGATTTTTTATAATTTATTTATTAATTCTAATCTTTCAATTGAAAGAATTGATATGATTGAAAAAGAAACGAGTGAAGAAATTAATAGGTTTTTAACATTAACTTATGATTATAATTTAAACCTTCCCTTGTCTTTATTTAAATTTGACTTAAAAGATTATAAAGATTATTTAATAGTTACTGAAAATTGAAAATACTAGACAAATACATACTAAAATCATACTTGACAAGATTTATTGGTGTTTTCGCCATATGTTTTTTAATATTTATTATTCAAACATTCTGGCTTTATATTGATGAACTCGCAGGTAAAGGTTTAGATATTTTTACAATTGGTAAGTTTTTTATATATTTTTCTCCAAAACTAGTTCCTCTGGTTTTACCTCTATCAATACTTCTTGCTTCATTAACTACTTATGGAACTTTGTCTGAAAACTATGAATTCATTGCTATGAAATCGAACGGAATATCAATAGTAAGAAGTATGGTGGCATTATTAATATTTCATGTTTGTCTTGGAATTGGATCATTCTACTTTTCAGATAATGTAGTAACATATGGTGAGTTAAAATCATATAATTTGAGAAAAAATTTAGCAAAACTAAAACCTACATTAAGTATTAGAGAAGGAATATTCAATGATATAGGCAATTTGAATATTAAAGTTGCAAGAAAGTATGGAGACAATGATCAATATCTAGAAGATATTATTCTTCATAGTATATCAGATGACGAAATTAACAGACTTGTAATTAAAGCAGAAAAAGGAGAAGTAAGGAATGAAAATGACTCATATCTTCAATTAATTTTAAGAAATGGTAATAGATATGAAGAATTAATTGCATCTACTACTGCTGAAAAACAAAAATATCCTCATTCTAGAGCATCATTTGAAGAGTACATCTTAAATATTGATATTTCAGAATTTAACAATATTAATTTAGATGAGGAAAATTATAGATCTACATATAAAATGCAAAGAGTAGATCAATTAAAAACAAACTCAGATACTCTTTACGATAAGTTTAAAGAAGATAAAATTATATTTGGCAAAACATTTATTGCAGGACATACTTTAAAAAAATTATCTAATTTAAATGCAAACCAAATTCAATTAGACGAAAACGAGATTAAAAAATCTTTCCTAGGTCTTTTAGATAATCCTGAAATGTATGAGATTGATGGTGTTCTTAGTATGGCAAATGAAGAAGTAGATATGTACTTGAGACAACTATCCAATAAAAAGAAGGTTTTTTTCTTACAAGAAAAACTTATAAATCTTCACAAACTCACAATAAATGAAAGATATAGCCTAGTCTTTGCATGTATATTTTTATTTCTTATTGGAGCATCATTAGGTGCTATAATAAGAAAAGGAGGACTAGGCCTTCCTCTTGTTTTGTCAATTGTAATATTTTTAACCTATCACTATATTGGAGTTTTTGGAAAAAATGCTGCGGAAGATAGTTCAATAAGCCCCTTTTTAGGAAGCTGGATATCAACTTTTGTTATAGCACCTTTTGCTATTTATCTTACTAAAATTGTATCAGCAGATAGAGGGTTTAGTTTTACTCTATATGATAAGACAATTCAATTAATTAATAAACTTAAATTAAAGAAATGAGTAATATTAAGTTAGATAAAATAGAAGATGCAATTTCTGCGATAAAAAAAGGTGAAATTATTATTGTAGTTGATGATGAAAACAGAGAAAATGAAGGAGATTTTATTACTGCTGCAGAAACAATTAATTCCTCAAAGATAAATTTTATGGCAAAAAATGGGAGAGGATTAATATGTGTTCCTATGTCAGAGAAATTATGTTCAAAACTAAGTCTTGAAAAAATGGTGCCTAATAATACGGATCCTCTTGAAACAGCATTCACAGTTTCTGTTGATTTAAAAGGAAATGGAGTAACTTCAGGAGTATCTGCCTCAGATAGATCCAAAACAGTTAAAGCATTAGTTGATAAAGATACAAAACCACAAGATCTTCAAAGACCAGGACATATATTCCCTTTAATTGCAAAAAATGGAGGTGTACTAAGACGTACTGGACATACTGAAGCAGCTATAGATTTTGCTCGACTTGCAGGTTTTAAATCAGCTGGAGTTATAGTTGAAATAATGAATGATGATGGTTCTATGTCTAGATTACCTGAGTTGGTAAAAGTTGCTGAAAAATTTAATTTAAGAATAGTATCTATAGAGGATCTTGTAGCATATAGAATGAAGAATGATAGCTTAATTAGTAAAAGCTTTGACAAAGATGTAGAAACTAACTTTGGAACTTATAGATTAAGAGCTTACAAACAGACTAATAATGATCAAGTTCACATAGCATTAACACTTGGCAAATGGAATAAAGATGATATTATTTTAACAAGAATAAATTCATCAGTTGTTGATAATGATGTTACTAAGATATTATCAGGAACTAATGAAAAAAAATATGATAAAATTTTTGATCAGATAAATAAAGTAGGTAAAGGTGCAGTAATTTTTATAAATCAAAATCAATCATCAGAAAATATATTAGAAAAACTTAACTCTATGAATGAAAATTCTGAAAAACCTAAAATTGACTTTAGAGATTTTGGAATTGGTGCCCAAATCTTGCATGATTTACAAATTTCTAAAGTTAATCTCCTAAGTAACTCAGAACAGAAGCATCGTGTAGGACTTTCTGGCTATGGACTAAGCATAGTAGATTATACTAACTATTAAATGTATCTAACCAGAGTTTTACAGCCATGTAAGAGACCATTATTAGAAGTGTAATCCTTATTACTTTATCACCTTTTTTGACTGACCACCTGCTTGAAAGCCATGCTCCGACTATAGAACCAAGAACCATCCAAAGACCTACCATCCATAATATTTTACCATCCAAAGCAAAAATTGCCACAGCTGCAATAGAATAAATAAATACAGAGAAAGCTTTAATTGAATTAGTTCTTAAAAGATTAATTCTATTTAATTGAGTAAGAAGAAGCATTATCACAATACCAACTCCAGCTTGAAGAAATCCTCCATAAATACCAATGAAAAAGAAACCTATCAAACCTCCTATTAAATATTTACCTGAGAGTCTTTCAGGAAGATCTAAGGATGCAATCGATTTCGATCTAAATACAATTATAATACCGACGGTAATCATAATAATTGCTAGAAATCTCTTAAAAGTGTCTCCATCTATATCAATAGCAATTCTAGCTCCAATTATTGCTCCAAATGTAGCCACTATTCCAAAATATAATCCATAAGGATGAGTTACAATCTTTTTGCTTCTATAACCATAACTAGCAACTAGAGCAGCTGAAATAACCATAAGTCTATTAGTACCATTTGCAGTGGCTTCATCTAGACCCATAAAAAGAATTAATACAGGTAAGGTTACTAATGAACCTCCACCTGCTAAAGTGTTTACAACACCAGCAAAAAGTCCAATTCCAACAAGTAATAAGATTGAGTTTATATCTAACAGCACAATATTAAAAGTAAGATAAATATTTTTTGATTCACCTTAGATTAAAATATTTTTTTATACCTAAAATCGTGTATATTTGCATCTGCATTTGGAGAAATGGCAGAGTGGTCGAATGCGGCAGTCTTGAAAACTGTTGAGGGTCATACCTCCGGGGGTTCGAATCCCTCTTTCTCCGCTTAATACATTTAAACCCCTGCTTATGTAGGGGTTTTTTTATGAATTTGATGTAAAATATTATCTACCCTCCTAATTTTCCAGCTACATAACCTCCGCTCCATGCAGCCTGAAAATTATAACCTCCAGTTATGGCATCAACATCAATTACCTCTCCAGCAAAATATAAATTATTTACTTTTTTACTCTCCATGGTATTTAGGTTAATCTCATTCAAATCAATTCCTCCACAGGTTACAAACTCTTCTTTAAAGGTTGTTTTTCCAGAAACTTTGTAAATATCTTGGGTTAATATTGTGATTAATTGTCTAAATTTCTTTTTTCCAATCTCATTCCACTTCTTTTCAACTGGTATCTCAACTTTTGATAATAAAAAAATCCAAAGACGGTTGGGAATCATAAATGCTTTGTGTTTTCCTATTCCCTTATGAGGATTCGATTGACTATAACGTAGGAGTTGATCAAAGAGCAAATCCATATTTGTTTCATCAATCCAATTAACTTCAATTTCAAATTGATATTCATGTTCACTTAACACTCTTGCTCCAAAAGCAGATGCTTTTAAAATTGAAGGACCACTCATCCCCCAATGAGTTATCAATAAGGGCCCTTGAGTTTGGATCTTACTATTTTTAATCTTTACACGAGCATTTTCAACAACTAATCCCATAAGCTCTCTTATGGATTCATTTGGCATATTAAAAGTAAATAATGAAGGGATTGGATTAATAATATTATGTCCTAAGTTTTGCAACCAGTCAAATCCTTTTAATTTAGGGCTCCCCCCTGTTGCAATGATAATTACATCAAATTGTTGACTGGGTTGGTCTTTAAATTTAAGCTTCCACCCCATTTTCACTTGCTGTATATTTTCAATAGTCTGACCTAATTCTAAAGTAACTTTTAAACGGTTAATTTCACCTATCAAACAATCTATTATACTTTGTGAGTTATTGGAAACTGGAAACATCCTGCCATCTTTTTCTGTTTTTAATGGAACTCCTCGGGTTTCAAACCAATCAATTGTATCAGTTGTACTAAATTGATAAAAAAGTGATTTTAATTTCTTACCACCTCTAGGATATGCGTTACAAAGGTTTGATATATCTGTGCAATTATGAGTAACATTACAACGGCCTCCGCCAGAAACTTTAACCTTAGATAGGACTTTAGAAGTTTTTTCAAAAAGGATTACCTGATGATTAGGATAATTTTCTTTTACTGATATTGCTGCAAAAAAACCAGCTGCTCCTCCTCCAATTACAGCAACCTTTTTTGTTTCCACAATCTAAATTATTTAATTTTTTTTAAATCATTTTAAAATTCTAAATTTATAAATCAAATATGTATACTAATCCAAAAAAAGTCGGCTTAATTTCAGGGCCATTAGCATTCATTCTAATTTTATTTTTCTTTCAACCAGAAGGTCTAAATCCAAGAGCTAATGCTATTCTTGCATCAACTGCATGGATTGCAATATGGTGGATTACAGAGGCTATTCCAATTGCTGTAACAGCTTTATTACCTATTATTTTGTTTCCCCTAACTGGTGGATTAGGGCTATCTGAAACAACAGCTTCTTTTGGACACAAGTATGTTTTTTTATATATAGGTGGTTTTATAATTGCAATAGCTATCCAAAAATGGAATCTACATAAACGTATAGCATTAAATATTATCAATTTAATTGGAACTAATGTCGTAAATATTATTCTTGGATTTATGATGGCTACTGCATTTATGTCAATGTGGATTTCAAATACAGCAACTGCAGTTATGATGTTACCTATTGCAATTGCAATTGTAACTCAATTAAAAGATGATCCAAATACTATTGAGAAAGAAAATCTAATTTTTGGAAAGGCTTTAATGCTAGGTATTGCTTATAGTGCTTCTATTGGAGGTTTAAGTACTCTGATTGGAACACCTCCTAATTTAGTCTTAGCGGGTGTGGTAGAGGAAACCTTTGGCTACGAAATCACATTCGCACAATGGTTTAAATTTGGTTTTCCAATTTCTATTGTATTATTATTTATATGTTGGAAATATCTTACGAGCTTTGCTTTTAAGTTTAAACAAAAACAATTTCCTGGTGGAAGAGAGGAGATTAGCAAACAATTAAAATCATTAGGTCAAATTAGCTATGAAGAAAAATTAGTAGGACTTGTGTTTGGCTTAACTGCATTAGCATGGGTTAGTCGATCTTTTTTGTTACAATCAATTATTCCATCCATTGATGATACTATTATTGCAATGATAGGAGGAATTATCATTTTCTTAATACCTACTAAAAACAAAAAAAGACGACTTATAAATTGGGAAGAAGCTGTAAAACTACCTTGGGGAATTTTATTGTTATTTGGTGGAGGAATGGCTCTAGCTGCTGGTTTTAAAGATAGTGGATTAGCTTTATGGATAGGTTCTCAAATGACCTTATTAGATGGTATTTCATTGTTTTTACTGGTTATCATTTTGATTACTGCAGTTAATTTTCTAACAGAGATCACATCTAATTTAGCAACTACAGCAATGCTTTTACCCATTCTATATCCAATGGCAGTCACGATAGATGTCCACCCATTCATATTAATGGTTTCTGCAACAGTTGCAGCTACTTGTGCGTTTATGTTGCCTGTTGCAACACCTCCTAACGCAGTAGTTTTTGGATCAGGTTATTTACGCATACCTGATATGGTTCGTGTAGGTGTATGGATGAACATAGTTTCAATTGTTATATTAAGTCTTTTTGTATTCTTTTTACTTCCAATTTTATGGAATTTTGACCCATTAGTTTTTATAATACCCGAATAATAGTCATTTTTTATTTAGCTTTAAATGTGAAATATTTTATAGCTATACTATTATTGTTAATAATTTCATCTTCTAATTTGATTGGTCAAGAGGGAACTAAAGTTGATCTAAGTAATGTTAATGTAGGAACAAAAAGACTTCCTACAGTATTTTTATTTGGAGAAGAATATACAGTTAGAGATAGAAATGAATTACTTAGAGGATTACTAAGATCACAATTCTATAGAGAAAGCTTAAAAATTGTTATAGATCTACAAGAGTTTATTTCAAAAAGAGAGTTTAGCTTTAGGCATAACGGACCTGTAGAGATTAATTTAGATGGAAGAAAATTAAAAAATCAAAATTATTATAATTCTTCAACTAGTAATTTACAAACATATCAAGTTAAAGATGATAGCAAATTAGTAAGATTACTGCTCAGAGTAAAAAATGTAAGAATTGATAGTAGTCTAACAGGAATTATAAAAAGAAACGCAATTGGAAAACAAATTAAATTAACTGAGGAAAGTATTGAGAAACTTATAAATGAGATGAAATTAGAAGTTAAAGGAGATACAATAGTTCTTCCTGAAATTGATAAGGCAAATAAAAAGAAAGAAAGAGAATTAAATAAGCTTTTTAGAATAAAGAAAAGACTAGATAAAGAGTTTAGAGAGAACCCACTTATTGAAATAAAAATTTCTACTAATTAATTAATTTAAATTTTATTTTATCCCCATTTTTTAATTGAGACAAGTCATCCAAAGATTTCTCATTTAATTGAAGTATTCTAGAATACCCTCCTGTTGTTTGACAATCTCTATGAAGAATGATAATATTTCCTGAAGGGGTCAGTTGAACAGTTCCTGGTAATACTGGAGATGAAATAATTGATTTGGTTTTGGTTTGAATTTGTTCTGTTAAATTATAAGCCATTCTATTGTTAATACCTATTGTGAATTCTTTATTGAATAAATTATGTAAAGAATCTTTTTTAAGAATACTATATTCAGGTCCACTAAAAACATTCAAAATACTACTTGTTGTTAATTTTAGTTCATGATTAACAACAAAATTTAATTTTTTATTATTTGATATTTTAATTTCATCTCCCTTTTTTAAAAAATAAGATGGAGTTATGTTCTTTAAAGAAGATTTACTTCCTAAGTATTTTTTTCTAGCTATACCTCCCGAAAAAGCTAAATAACATCTTGCACCATTTGATGTTTGATTGATTTTTAGAACATCTCCCAACTTAACATCTATGGGTTTATACAATTCTATTTTTTTATCATTAATTGTGGAATTAAAATCTCCACCTGTTATGGATAAAGTATAGTTGTTGTTAAAAAGTAAAGTAGGCCCCATCAAAGTAATTTCCAAAAGACACTCATTTACTTCATTTCCGACTAGTTTATTAGCGATAGTAGCACTTTCTTTATCCATAAATCCCGAATACGGAACGGCTATATTTCTATACCCATATCTACCATTATCTTGGATGGTTGAGTATAGACCTGGATCAATTACTTTTATCATTTATCTATAATTAGGTTTAAAAGATTTATTTTTTTTTAACGTTTCAAATGTAGATTTTGATATTTCTAAAAATTTAATTTTATCACCTGGATTAACAAAACATGGAGATTTTGATTTTAAATTGAAGAATTCTAAAGGGGAGACCCCTATAATATGCCATCCTCCAGGACTATCTTGGGGGTAAATACACGTTTGATTTAAAGCAATACCTATTGAGCCCTTTTTTATTTCAAGAGAAGGTTTAAGTTTTCTTTCACAATGGAGTTTATAATCAGTATTTCCTAAATACATGAAACCAGGTAAGAAACCCATAGAAATAACATCATATATTTTAGATTTATGTAATTGAATAACCTCATTCTTAGATATTTTTTTTGATTTTGAAAATTCCTCAAGATCAGTAGCGTAAGTGGAATCATAACAAACAGGTATTTCCCATATCTTACTTTTCACTTTTAGAGTTATGTTTTCAGGATTTACATTCTTTATTTT
This sequence comes from Flavobacteriales bacterium, assembly GCA_004214015.1. GTDB lineage: Bacteria > Bacteroidota > Bacteroidia > Flavobacteriales > Flavobacteriaceae > Marisimplicoccus. Next base: position 104,594 of record SGZE01000001.1, read on the forward strand.
ATTTAAGAAATCATTGGTTGAAATTTTATTTCTTTTAAAAATAATAAGCAATGAATTTATAGACTGTACAGCATCGATTAGATATTCATTAAAATCATGTTCAATTTTAATTCTAAGAGAAGAAATTTTATAAACTAATTCAGAGTTTATATTAGAATCGAAGGTAATTAAGATGGAATTTTCATTGTAAATAAAATATTTCATAACATTATTTGTTCTTAAAAACTCTATTAATCTCTTTAAGGATTTCTATTGAGTTATTAGTATCCGAATGAATACATATTGTATCAAATATTATTTCACGAGTATCTCCTGTAATTGTTTTAACTGCATTTGAGTTTATAATTGAAGTTAAATGATTAATAACTTCCTTTGGGTCATTAATAATTGCATTTTCTTTTTGCCTTGAGACTAAGCTTAAATCATCATTATAATTTCTATCTCCAAATACTTCGTAGACTATATCAAATCCTCTTTTTAAAGCTAACTTTTCAATCTTAGATTTATATGGCACATATAATGAATATTTTGATTTATAATCTTTTAATGTATCAAGATATAGTTCTGAAAGCTCTAAATCATGTATCATCTCGTTGTATAATGCTCCATGAGCTTTAATATGATTTATTTTCTTTCCATATGAATTAGCTATGCTCTCTAGGGATTCAATTTGACTAATTATACTATGAGATAATTCAGGTTTTGAAATATCCATTTTTTTTCTTCCAAAATTTAATCTATCGGGATAGGATGGGTGAGCTCCAATTTTAACATTACATCTAATTGATATCTCAACACATTCTATCATACTTTCACTATTTCCAGCATGACCACCTGAGGCAATATTACATGAGTTAATTAGTGGCATAATTAAATGTTCATTGTTTAAACCTTCTCCTAAATCACAATTAATATTTAACATTATAAAAGAGAAATTAAACCTTTAGATCCAAGTATAATGGAGATGATTACTATAAAAACACCCAGAACATTTTGATAAGTATAATTGTATTCACTGCTAATTATATTCTTATTATTTATTAACCACAAGAGTATTATAGCTATTATTGGCAGCAAAAGACTATTTGAAAACTGGGCAAACTTTATTATTTCAATAGGATTAATATTAATCATTGAAATTAATACACCTGTAAGTAGAATAAAAAACCAAACCAGTCTAAATCTTCTGCTCTTAAGTGAATCGTTCCAACCAAAGCAACTTTTAGCAACGTATGCTGCTGCTAAAGGAGCAGTAATAGAAGAAGTAATTCCTGAAGCAAATAAACCTAATCCTAAGAAATAAATTGCAAATTTTCCATAAAGAGGTTCTAATCCTTTCGCTAAATCCATTACACCTGTTACGTTTTGGTTTGATACAGAAGCAGCTGTTATTATTATTGATAAAGACACTATACCTCCCAAAAGGATTGAAATGAAGCTTTCTAATCTAGCAACTTTAAGTTTATTAATTGAATTCCATTTTTCAGAGACCAGTGATGAGTGAAGAAAAATGTTATATGGTACTACTGTTGTACCTATTAGGCCTAATATAATAATAAGGTTATCTGAATTAATTTTAGGCTTAAACATTCCATTTAACAGATTAGTTATATCAGGTTTAGTAATAATAGCTGTAATAAAAAATGATAAACTCATAACTATTACAAGAAATATAAGTGATCCTTCAATAATTTTATAATCTCCTTGATAAAGTATTATAAAGGCAATTATTCCAATTAAAACTGGAAAATAATTAAATGATTGGTTATTTAGAATTGCTGAAATACCAAGGGATGCTCCAGTAATATTTCCAGCTTCGTAAGCTGCATTTCCAATTAAAATAGAAGAAATTATTAGTAATATTATAAATCTATTTAGTAAAACTGATTTTATTGAAGTTCTTATAACCTCTGCTAAATTCATTCTGGTAACTAAACCGATTCTTAATGACATTTCCTGAAGTACAATTGTAGAAAATGTAGATAAAATAATTGCCCAAATTAATGAGTATCCAAAAGAAGCACCAGCAATTGTACAGAGAGTAACAGTTCCAGGTCCAATAAATGCAGCAGCAATTAATACACCTGGCCCTATATCTCTAAACCATTTCATTATGGAACTTGAATCTTATCTCCAAGCAATATTGCATTTAGAAATAGTCTATTTGTCCCATACCATGAGCCTCTAAAATTGGGATTATCAGAAAACATAACTGCTCTTCCTTTTCCAATTTTTGATATTAATAAAGAAATTGAAGAATCAAGTTTTTCTGCATTATTATCTGTTATAAATCCATCTATCAATGGATCGCTAGTATACCTTACAACAGATGAATATTCATTCTCTGATGGTTGAATCCATACAGTATTATTTCTATAAACTGGAATTTTAGAATCCTCATATCCAAATCCTATAGGATGTGTTAAATCAACTTGGGCATTTAATATAATACCACCTATTCTTTCTTTTCCTCTATTGTCTTGTGCATCAATATAAGGTTGATAATCTTTTTTACTATCATTTTTATCTGATTTAAGTAGTTTTTCGTTTACAATTCCTTTATCAATAAGGAATTTTGAACCAGAACCTATTGAAATAATTGTGTTGCCATTACTTGCCCAATCTTTAATTTTCTTTATTTGATCTTCATTAAAATCATAACTTCCAGATACTATTACCATTGTTGTGTAGTTATCCAAAGAAACTCTATCAAAATTTCTAATAGGTATTTTTGAAATTGGCATTCCCACTCTCTGATCTAAAAGATGCCATACTTCTCCTGCCTCATAAGATCTAACTCCAGTTCCTACTAACATCATTGCTTTTTGTTTTTTTAAGGGAGAAACATATCTACTTCCAAGATCAATTCCACCTGAACTTAAACCAGAAGGAGCAGAATAAATGTTTACTTGAAATTTATTCTGAATATTTTCAAGTTTACTAAATAATTCTTTTGGACTAATTTTTTGAAGACTTACTGGAATTACTAAAGATCCATAATCAAATGGAATAAGTCCACTAGAAGTATTTATGGTAAATGGCTTAAAAGCAGTTGATACTAAAATATCACTGTTGACTAAACTGTTAATTACTGCTGGAATATTATAATCAACAGAATTAATTAAATAAGCATATTCAGATTCATCTATTTTATTTACGGTAAATAGATTATCAAGATTATCAAGTTCAACACCTTGAATATCTTTTGATGAAGAATTATAATCAATATCGTAAAAGTTAGCAATTGACCAAGCTGAAGCATCATAAAAAACACTATCTCTAAATTCAGTATTAGTTTCAAATATGGATCTTATAGTTCTATAATTCTTTTGTTTAGTCGGAACAAAGAAATTATCATTGTCTTTTAATACACTTATATCATGAATCATTAATTTATCAATAAATGCTTTAGTTTTATTTTTGTCTTTTCCCATTTTGAAAGAATAACCCTTTATTCTTTTTTTATCAGCATCTGTTATTGCTGAAGCAAAAAATCTTTGCTGATATTCCATTAATTCATCTTTCATTTCAACTGATCCTTTAACAGTATTCATTCCAGACACATATTGGTTTCTTATTGTAAAAGGAAACGTGATTTCTCCAAATTGAGTTACCTGTTTATGCCCTCTAGAGCTTGCTTGTTCAAATAACATACCTATTCCGCCCATTAAATCACCATATGAAGAATGATACCCTGGATATGTCTTATCAAAAGCCTCTTTTGAAAAATACATCGATCCTATTTCATCTAGACCTTTAGCGAAAAATTCTCCAAATAATCTTTCAAAATATTCGTAGTTCTCCTGGGGTATAACAGGGTCTTTTGCAGCATGAGTTTTCCATGGAACAAAAAAATATGTACTGTTAGTTCCCATTTCATGAAAATCCATTGTTACATTTGGATACCAATTATGATGAAAATCAATTTTTCCTCTAGTTTCTGGATGAATTCCAAGGAGCACATCTCTATTTAAATCAAACCAATAATGATTTGTTCTTCCACCAGGCCAATATTCGTTATGTTCAGCATCCTGAGGATCATCAACAAGAGGTGAACCTTTATAGCTATTTACCCATTGTGTATGCCTATCTCTTCCATCTGGATTAATTGTAGGATCAATTAATACTATTGAATTTTGTAAGTATTTTTCAACTTCATTAGATTTAGAACTGATTAGTGTATATGCAGTAAGCATTGCCGCTTCTGAACTAGAAGGTTCATTTCCATGAACATTATATCCTAGATTTATAATTACTGGAAAATCAGTCGGTTTATCTGATTGAATATAATTTTCATCATCTGGTTTTATATAC
>SGZE01000010.1 GCA_004214015.1 Flavobacteriales bacterium
ATTCTTTTCCATGAATCAGCAACTCAGCGGTTCAGAGTTTCATTATCTCTCCCTACCTTTTGTTTACATGATATCTCAAATTTTTGTAAAAAAATTAAAGAGTTCATATGTAAACTTTATCTTTATGTCCTTAATTGCATCTATTATAATTTTTAAATTTTTAATATGAATAATACTAAAATCAGCAAGCTAGCAATTGAAATATTTGAAAAATCTGTAAACGATTATCACGTGCATGATGACATATCTCGCTTGCCTGTAAACCCCTATGAAAAGAAAAGTTTTGAGCATTTGCTTTATGAGAAAAACTGGATAGATACTGTGCAGTGGCATTATGAGGATATAATTAGAGACCCTGAAATTGATCCTATCGAAGGAATGAATTTAAAAAGAATGATTGATAGTTCAAATCAAAACAGAACGGAAATGGTTGAATACATTGATTCATATTTTCTAAACCTATACTCATATGTAGTTCCTATAAAAGAAGCTAAAGTAAATTCAGAAAGCCCAGCATGGGCAATTGATAGACTATCAATACTAATATTAAAAATCTATCACATGGATGAAGAGGCAAAAAGGACAGACGTAAGTGATGATCATAAACAAAACTGCCAAGCAAAGCTAGACGTCTTACTTGAACAACAAAAAGATCTTTCAGAATCAATAGATCAGCTTCTTGAAGATATTGCAAGCGGAGAGAAAAAAATGCGAGTTTACAAGCAAATGAAAATGTATAATGATGAGTCGCTAAACCCTGTTTTGTATAAAAAAGATGATTCAAAAAAAGGATAAATCTATTCTGGTTTTTAGATTTTCAGCTCTTGGCGATATCGCCATGACAATTCCTGTCTTAAGATCTTTTTTTAACACTTACCCTAATCAAAAAATAACTTTTGTCTCAAGGGGTTTTGTGGAGCCTTTATTTAAAGAGTTTGATAATCTCGAGTTTGTTTCGGTTGATTTTAATAATGACTATAAGGGTTTAAAAGGGTTGTTTAAACTATTTAAACTCTTAAGAAAAAAGAACATTAAAGCCGTAGCAGATTTACATAATGTTTTAAGAACTAAGATTCTAAAAATGTTTTTCAAACTTGTCTTTATAAAAGTTCAGTCAATCGATAAGGGAAGAGCAGACAGAAAAAAATTAACTCAAAAAAACAACAAAAAATTTAAACCATTAACGCCCATACATTATAGATATTGTGATGTTTTTGGACGCCTTGGCTTTCCAATTGATCTTACAAACCATGAGTACCCAATAAAACCATTTTTGCCTGAAAATTCAGAGGAACAAAAAATTCTATCTAAAAGTGCAGACAAAAAAATAATAGGAATAGCCCCATTTGCTTCCTTCACAGGAAAAAACTATCCATTAGACTTAATGCAAAACGTAATAGCCTATCTTCAAAAGGACAACATAATTTATCTTTTTGGAGGAGGAGAAAATGAGTTAAAGCAAATAAAGGTTTGGGAAAATGCTTATGATAATGTAACTGATATTGCTTCGTCCTTTAATTTAACGGAACAAATTAACATAATAAGCTATATTGATCTCATGATCTCTATGGACTCTGCTAATGGCCATATCGCTGCTAATTATGGAGTTCCTGTTCTTACAATATGGGGAATGACCCATCCTTTTTGTGGCTTTACACCTTTTGACCAAGGAATAGAAAACTCAATAATGATTGATAGAAACCTATATCCCCAGATTCCCACTTCTGTTTTTGGTAACAAAATTCCAAAAGGATATGAAAGTGCTTTTAGATCAGTTGAGCCTAAAGAGGTAATTGAAAAAGCATTAGAAATTTTAAATTTAGCTAAACCTCGTCATAATTAACTTCAACTTCATCTGAGGTTGGCCTAGCCTGACATGAAAGTATATACCCTTCATCGACTTCATCGTCAGTTAATATTTGATTGTTAGCCATTTCAACAGACCCTGCGTTAAGCTTTGCCAGACAGGTGCTACAAATACCACCTTGGCATGAATAAGGGGCGTCTATATCGTTTTCAAGAGCCAACTCTAATATGGTTTTATCTTCCACCATTACTAGATTATGCTCAACATCATCACAAATAATTTTTACTTTTCTTGACATATATATACTGATTATCAGCGCAATATTACTAATAAAAAAGATATTTATTGAAAATAAAATTGTAGTTTTATTTCCCAATTTTTAAAAAATGAAAAATTACGATTTATCAGCAAGCTGTAATACTATTGAAAAGAACAGCAGCTTTACAGGAAATTTTACTTCTGAATCAGATTTTAGGATCGATGGTTCTTTTGAAGGTAATATTGAAACAAAAGGAAAGGTAGTTATAGGGAAGAATGGGAAAATAGATGGAACTATAGTTTGTTCTTCAGCAGATATAGAGGGCAACTTTAGTGGAACAATCCATGTTCAAGATCTTTTGTCAATTAGATCAACAGGTGAAGTTCATGGAGACGTGGTAATGTCAAAATTAATTGTAGAGTCTGGAGCTGTTTTTAATGCAAAGTCATCTATGCAAAACGACGCAACCAATATAGCGCCCCTAAAAAAGATTACAAATTTCAACGACGCACGTGAAAAAACAGCCTAAACCTTGGCTTGTATTCTCAGGATTAGTTTTTCAGATTGCAGCCATTATGTACCTGTCTTCATTGATTGGAGAATGGGCTGACCTGCACTTTGAAAGTGAAAATAATTACTTCACTTTAGCCCTTTCAGTTCTAGGGATAACCCTTGTAATATTTCTAATAATTTCTCAGACAAAAAATTTAAAATAACTTTTTAAATTTTGACCTCAAATGATTTTAAAAATATCTATTTATATATTACATTTGTCGCGCAAAACTTAATCTACTTTGTTTAAGCATGACATATATTAAAAGCAGATCTTTTTTTCTATCCTTGATACTATTATCTGCATCTTTTGCTCATGCTAAAGAAGAAGAAAAAAAACAATCATTACAAGAGGAGATAACGGAATATATTTACCATCACGTTCAAGACTCCCATGACTTTTCTTTATTTTCAACTAAGGACAAAAAAACAGGCGAAAAAATTTATTATGGTTTTCCTCTTCCAGTAATATTAGTTGATGAAGGCATTAAATTCTTTATGTCCTCAAAGTTAGATCATGGAAAAAAAGTTGTAGAATCTTCAGGAAAATTTTATAAGCTTTATCACGGAAAAATATATGAAACTAATCAAGAAGGAAAGATATCCTATGACGAAGAAGGAGAGGTAACCAACTTGAAACCTTTAGATTTATCAATTACAAAAAGTGTTTTCTCTATTTTACTGGTATCGATGTTAATGTTTATGTTATTCACATCGCTTGCAAAATCATATAAAGAAAACAATCAAATAGCAAAAGGAGTAGGTAGGTTTTTTGAGCCAATTGTAATTTTAATCAGAGATGAAATTGCTATTCCAAGTATTGGAGAAAATAATTACAAAAAGTATATGAGCTTTTTGCTTACTTTATTTTTCTTCATATGGTTTTTAAACCTTCTTGGCCTAAGCCCCTTGGGTGTAAATGTAACTGGGAATATAGCGGTAACTTTTGGATTAGCACTAATTACGTTTTTAATTACAAACCTTACTGCCAACAAAACATATTGGAAACACATTTTTTGGATGCCAGGTGTTCCAGTTTGGCTTAAACCTTTATTGGCACCAATTGAACTTCTAGGAGTGTTTATTAAACCTTTTTCATTAATGATAAGGTTGTATGCGAATATTCTTGCAGGTCATATTGTATTATATAGCTTGATTGGACTAATTTTTATTTTTAAAAATCTTGTTGGATCTAGCTTATCACTCGTCCTTGTATTTTTTATATCAATAATCGAAGTTTTAGTGGCACTTTTACAAGCGTATATTTTTACTCTTTTGTCGGCACTTTATTTTGGCTTTGCTGTTCAGGAGGACGATCATTAACTTTAAATAAATGTATAACTTAAATAAATAAAAATGGAAATACCTAAAATAGTCGGAGCAGGACTTGTAATCATTGGAACAGGGATCGGAATTGGACTTATCGGCCGTGGAGCAATGGATGCAATCGGAAGACAGCCGGACGCTTCAAATAAAATTCTTGTAGCAGCTATTGTAATAGCAGCTCTTGTTGAAGGAATTGCTTTTGCTGCATTATTTGCAGTTAACTAATTGAATTAGTTTATGGAAAAATTAATAAGTGAATTTTCATCTGGTCTATTCTTTTGGCAGACCCTAATATTTGTTACTTTGATTTTCTTGCTTAGAAAATTTGCATGGAAACCAATATTAGACACAATCAACGAAAGAGAAAAATCTATTAGAGATTCTCTTGATTCTGCCAAGGAAGCTAAGAAAGAAATGGAAAGCCTTCAGGCTGAGAACAAAAAAATCCTACAAGAAGCTAGAGCTGAAAGTGATGCAATGATTAATCAAGCAAAACAGTCAGGTAAAGAACTTGTTGAGAAGGCAAAATCTGATGCTCGTTCAGAAGCTGAAAATATTTTAGCACAAGCACGCACCTCAATTGAAAATGAAAAAAGGTCAGCTATGAATGAAATTAAAAATCAAGTTGCAGATCTTTCAATTGATATTGCTTCTAAGGTTTTAGAGCAAGAGCTTGATGATGATAAAAGCCATCAAGAATATATTGACAAGCTATTAAAAGAGAAAAAATTTGACCAATAATTATGGCTCTAGGAACTTCCTCTAAAAGATATGCAAAAGCGTTAGTAAGCCACTCTATTGAAGAGGGCAATCTAGACGTTATGTTTGATGAAATAAATTCAGTAATCAATATTTTAGAAGAATCAGATGATTTAAAAGCGTTTATTTCTAATCCTACTATTTCAAGAGAAAACAAGACAAAGCTTTTGAATGAATTAACTGGCCCGTCTTTGCCGAATATTTCAATTTTATTAAACCTTCTATCATTAAACAACCGAATAGATATGCTTTTAGATGTCTGTAAGGTTTTTGTTCAACAATATAACACGTACAATGATATTGTTGACGTCACAGTTACTACTCCTGTTAACATTTCAGAAAATCTAGAAAAAACAATAGAGACGTACCTGTCTTCAATTAAAGCGGGAAAGATAAAATTGACAAAAAAGAAAGATAAAGACTTAATTGCTGGATTTACTCTAGATTTTGATAACACAAGATTAGATGCAAGTGTTAAAAAAAGATTAGAAAAAATGAAAAAGCAATTAAAAACAACAAATTAAAAATTAAGAAATGCAAAAAATTAAACCAGCTGAAGTTTCAGCACTATTAAAAAAACAACTTGAGTCTGCAGATATCCAGTCATCATTTGATGAAGTTGGAACAGTACTTGAAGTAGGAGATGGTATAGCAAGAGTATATGGTCTTTCTAATGCTCAATATGGAGAGCTTGTGTCATTTGATAATGATCTTCAGGGAATGGTGCTAAACTTGGAAGAAGATCATGTGGGGGTTGTATTATTCGGATCCTCTAAAGGGGTAAAGGAAGGAGACACCGTTAAGAGAACAAACCAAATTGCATCTATAAAAGTTGGTGAGGGAATTCTAGGAAGGGTTGTTGATACTTTAGGTAATCCAATTGACGGAAAAGGACCAATAAAAGGTGAACTTTTTGACATGCCAATCGAAAGAAAAGCACCAGGGGTTATTTATCGTCAACCAGTAAATGAACCTCTCCAAACAGGTATAAAATCTATTGATGCTATGATCCCAATAGGAAGAGGTCAAAGAGAATTAGTAATTGGAGATAGACAGACTGGTAAAACAACTGTATGTATTGACGCTATATTAAATCAAAAAGAATTTTATGATGCGGGTGAACCAGTTTTTTGTATTTACGTTGCGATTGGACAAAAAGCATCTACTGTGGCAGGTATTGCAAAGACGTTAGAAGAAAAGGGAGCTCTAGACTATACAGTAATTGTAGCTGCAAATGCATCTGACCCTGCTCCAATGCAAGTTTTCGCTCCATTCTCAGGGGCGTGTATTGGAGAATATTTTAGAGACACAGGTAGGCCGGCTTTAATTATATATGATGATTTATCTAAACAAGCAGTTGCTTATAGAGAGGTTTCACTTCTACTTAGAAGACCTCCAGGAAGAGAGGCTTACCCAGGTGATGTTTTTTATCTTCACTCAAGACTTTTAGAGAGATCAGCAAAAGTTGTTAATGATGATAAGGTTGCAAGTGAAATGAATGACTTACCCGAAGCATTAAAGTCCAAAGTTAAAGGAGGAGGCTCTCTTACAGCACTTCCTATTATCGAAACTCAGGCGGGAGATGTTTCAGCGTATATTCCCACAAACGTAATTTCCATTACAGATGGTCAAATATTTTTAGAATCTGATCTGTTTAACTCAGGTGTAAGACCAGCGATTAATGTTGGTATTTCAGTTTCTAGGGTTGGAGGGTCTGCACAAATCAAGTCTATGAAAAAAGTTGCAGGAACACTTAAACTAGATCAAGCTCAGTATAGAGAACTTGAAGCTTTTTCAAAGTTTGGTTCAGATCTTGATGCGGCTACACTAAATGTTATTGAAAAAGGAAGAAGAAATGTGGAAATTTTGAAACAAAATCAAAACGATCCTTTCCAAGTTGAAGATCAGGTTGCAATAATTTATGCCGGATCTCAAAACCTTCTTAAGGATGTTCCAGTTAATAAAGTAAAAGCTTTTGAAGAAGCGTTTCTTCAAGAACTTAGAAAAAACAACAAGAAGCTTTTAGCTGAATTAAAGTCTGGAAAAATCTCAGACAAAGAAACAGATGAAATAAGAAAAGTTGCTGAAAAAGTTGCAAAAACGTTTTAATATATGTCAGGTTTAAAAGAGATTAGAAATAGGATAAGCTCTGTTTCATCAACGATGCAGATTACAAATGCCATGAAAATGGTTTCTGCTGCTAAGTTGAAGAAAGCACAGGATAGAATTACTGCAACCTTACCATATTCTAATAAACTCTCAGAATTAATTAAAAGCATTTCTGCTTCAGTTGATTCAGATGAATCTAGCCCCTTATTTGAAAAACGAGAATTGAAAAAACCTCTTTTAATCGTTATAACCTCCAACAAAGGTCTTTGTGGAGGGTTTAACTCTAGCATAATTAAAGAAGTCTATAATTTAACCACTAAATATGGTTCTAATACTCCGGATCTTTTAACTATTGGGAAAAAAGGAAATGATATTTTAAGAAAAAAATTCAACGTTATTAGCTCTCACAATGAAGTTTATGACAACTTTTCTTATTCTTCTGTAAAAGAAATTGCAGAAAACATTATGCAAAGATTTGAAAGTGAAGAATATGACGAGGTAGTTTTAGTTTATAATCATTTTAAAAATGCAGCAACCCAAATTATAACCAAAGAACAATATTTGCCAATACTTGACGATTCAGACGACACGAGCAATGCAACTGGTGACTATATCTTTGAACCTAATAGAGCAAAAATTCTTGAAGAATTAATACCAAAATCTTTAGCAATTCAATTATTCAAAGCTATTTCAGACTCTATAGCGGGAGAACACGGAGCAAGGATGACTGCCATGCACAAAGCTACAGACAACGCAACAGATCTTAGAGATCAGCTTAAGCTTACATATAATAAAGCAAGACAAACCGCAATTACTAATGAAATTTTAGAAATTGTTGGTGGAGCTGAAGCGTTGAATTCGTAAACAAAAAAATCACATCATACACTTTTTGTATTTTTGATTTAAATCAGACAAATGAAAATATTTATTCCAATGGCTGGAAAAGGAACAAGACTTAGGCCTTTTACCTTATCCAGACCAAAGCCCTTATTAGAAATAATTGATAAGCCTATAGTTGAACATTTGATTGATCAAATTACCTCGACACTTTCTTCAAATATTGAGGAAATAGTATATATTCTTGGAGATGAGGCTTACTTTGATTCTTCAGTGGTTGAATCGTTAGCTTTAATTTCTAAAAAATACAATGCAAAAACAAAGGTTTATAGACAGCTGGACAAACTAGGCACGGGTCATGCAATAATGTGCGCTGAAGAGTCTTTGACAGGACCTGCTATTATTGCTTATGCTGACACAATGATTCAAGGTAAAATTGAAATTGATTTAAATGCAGATGGAATGATTTGGGTTAAAAAAGTTGAAAACCCTTCAAGTTATGGAGTTGTAAACCTTGATAAAGAGTCTAATATTATAGAGTTGATTGAAAAACCTAAAGATTTCATTTCAGACTTAGCAGTTGTTGGAATTTATTATTTTAAAGAATCATCATTTCTTCGAGATGAACTCAAAAATCATCTTAAGGAAAAATTAGAGCCAGGCAGAGAATACCTTTTAAATTATGGAATTGAGAAAATGATTGAAAAGAATAAGATTTTTAAATCTCAAGAAATTGAAACATGGATGGACTGTGGCACCCCTCAGTTACTGTTAGAATCTGCAAAAATAATAATGAAATCAAAACAGAAAGATAGTAATGAGAACAACTTGTCACAAGAAGGAACAGTTATAATAAATCATCCTGTTTTTATTGGCAGAAATGTAACTGTTAAAGATTCAACGCTTGGCCCAAACGTGTCTATTGGAGATAATTGTATTATTTCAGACTCAATTATTCAATCATCATTAGTATACAATGACTCAAACATTTCCAACGCAAACATTAAAAATTCTATATTGGGAAGCAATTGTAATTATGATGGTTCTCACAAAGAAATCTTTTTAGGTGACTATTCTCAAATCAATAATAATGAAAAATAGACTATTTAAAAAAACCATTATACTTCCTGTAATCATTTTATTTTTTTTACAAGGATGTTCCACAAAAAAAAAGATTGTAAGTGACATTCCCTCTAATGAAATTGAATTATCAGAAATTTTAAAAAACTCAAGAAAAGCGGATCTTAAATTTGAAAACCTTAGAAATAGAGTTAGAGTAGAATTTAATGACGGAAGATCAATTCAAACCATTAATTTAAGTCTAAGAGCCCTAGAAAATGAACTTTTATGGATGAGCGCAACAATGATTGTCCCAATCGCAAAAATTTTATTAACCAATCAAAAAGTTTTGTTCTATGAGAAATTTCAGAAAACATATATAAATCAAGATCTAGATTTAATTATGAGAACGCTAGGTATTAAAAATCCTGTTGAAATTTTTCAAAATGTTCTCTTTGGAAACCCAATCTTAGATACTGGAAAAGGTGACTGGGAGATGATTGAAAATCCAAATTACTATGTGCTGAAATCTTCAAAAGGCATTCAGTCTACTCTATTTATTAACCCTGAGACTTTTAAGCTTCAACAACAAAGAATTTACTTACCTCTTTTATCATCATTAATCACTGTTGATTATAGTAATTATAAAATACTTGAAGGTAAAACTTTTCCTAATAATGTCTTAATCTCTTATATCAAAGGAAGTGAGATTATAAAGATCAACTTAGAATATTCACAATTTGACTTTCCGGAAAAATTAACTTTTCCAATGGAAATACCTACTGATTATAAAATCAAAACCTTAGATGAAATTCTTAAGTAAGACAGCTTTTTTATTACTAATATTTTCGATCATTCCATTGAATGCCCAAAACTATGAGGCAAGACAAAAGAAGCTAGAGGCTCAAAAAATATCTCTAACAAAAGAAATAAGTCAAATAAATTCTTTGATTTTAGATTCAAGAAAAAAGTCTAAGAATTTAGCAAATGAATTAGAGGATATACAGTTGAAGATTTCGGTTCGAGATAAACTTATAAATATTAATAATTCACAATTAAATAATTTGACTAACATTATTTATAATCAAACAGAAAAACTATCTGATTTAGAAAAAGAGTTAATTAAGCTTAAGGAAGAGTATGAGCAAATCATTTATAGCTCCTACAAAAAGAAATCTACTCAAATGAAATTAATGTTTTTGTTTGCCTCAGAAAACATAAACCAAGCATTTAAAAGATTTCAATATTTTAAACAATACTCTAAATATAGAAAGAAGCAGGCTGATAAAATTGTTTTAATTCAAACTCAAATTTCACAAACTATAGATAGCCTTCAAATAAGAAAAAATAATAAACAGAACATTATTGACGAGAACAGAGAGGTGAAAGAAACATTAACCAAGGAAAAACAACTACAAAACACTTTATTTAAAAACCTGCTAAAGAATCAAAAAAATTATGCCTTAGAAATTAATGAAAAAGAAAAACAAACCAGGTTAATTGATAATGAGATTCAAAAGTTAATAAGGCTAGCAATTGCAGAATCTAACAAAAATAATAATTCAACAAACTTTGCTTTAACTCCTGAGGGCAGATTAATTTCCACAAATTTTCAGGCTAATAAAGGTAGACTCCCCTGGCCATTAAAGCAAGGAGTGGTTGTAAGAAGATTTGGAACACAACCTCACCCAGTTGTAAGGACAACTACAATAAATAGTAACGGAATATCTCTTGCAACATCACCTAATTCCGTAGCTTATTCAGTTTTTGACGGAGAGGTTCTATCTGTATATGGTTTCTCTGGGGGAAACCCAGGAGTATTAATTAGACATGGTAAATATATCTCAAACTATCAAAATCTATCATCAATTTTTGTTAAAAAAGGAGATAAAATAAACGCAAATGATGAAATTGGAATTGTATTTACAAATGAATCTACAGGAAAAACTGTATTAAAGTTTAATATTTTTAATGAGCTAAAGCCAGAAAATCCAACTATATGGCTTGATAAATATTAATTCTCAATTAACAACCAGGCATCTTGGCCGTTACCTTTAATTTTTGAAATAAGGGAAGCAGCTTCGTTTCTAGTTTTTAACCTAGCATAAGCAACTCGAAAAAGACCTTTAGGATTTATTGAGGTATAGGATGCTTTATACCCTAAGTTAATCAGACTATTTAATTGTTTTTGAGCATTCTCTTTTGACCTAAAAGAGCCAGAAATAACACTAAAGTATGTAGAGTTTTGATCAACTACTGGAGCAGAAACAGTAAGATTGATTAGGGGAAGTTCTCCTAAATCAAATGTTGCAGCCTGAACATTTTTAAGTATTTCTTCTTGAGCAAGTGCAATATTATTAAGCTTTTCATTGTCTACATAATTAGTATAGTTGAAATATCCAACATAACTTAATCCAACTAAACAGATAAATATTGCAGCATTTTTTAGTATTGAGCTTGAAACAAACTGTAGATCTTTTTTAGATTCTCTTTTGACAGTTTTTAAAAGCGGTTCTTTTGAAAAGGATTGAAGCCCAAAACTAGATGAATCAAAATTTATTGAAAAGTCAGGGTTAAAGCTTATGTTGTTTTCATCTTTTAATTCAAAAATTCCTAATGATTTAACTTCGACAAGAAGATCCTTAGAGAGTTTGTTCCTAAATGATTTAACCTCTTCTTCAACAAGGCTAAAAGCATTATCGTATGATATTTTTCTAGTTCTACTTATTTGCTTAACTAATAATCCATCATTTTCCTTAAGCATTGAATTAAAAGAGACATTTTTACTGGGAGGGATAAATTCATTCCCTACAACTGTCGCTGACTTCTTCTTAAGAACAAAAGCTCCAAAACCAGGCAAAATCACACAATCATTATTGTGTAATAAATCAACAATGTCTTTAAAAATTGTCATTAAGTAAATTTAAAAAAAAAGAGTTAAAAACCAACACGAGCCCTAACTCTTTTAAGAACATTTTGAGCTTGTTTTCTTGCCTTTAAAGCTCCCTCTAACAATAATTGTTCAACTTTATCCCTGTTTGAGTTTAGTTCAAAGAATAACTCTCTGTTTTTTGAGAAGCGACTCAAAGTATGATTATATAGTAGCTCTTTGGCCTCACCATATCCCATTCCCCCATTTGTGTATCGCGAATGTAACTTTTTTGCATCTTCATCTGAGGCTATTACTTTAAACAATTTAAAAACATTACATTGATCAGGATCTTTAGGTTCTTCAACAGATAAGCTTTGAGTTTGAATTTTCATTATCTGTTTCCTTAATTTTTTATCATCTTGAAATATATCTATGATATTAGATTTAGACTTACTCATCTTTTCACCGTCCGTTCCAATTATATATTTAGTATCGTTTTGAATTTTAGCCTCAGGAATCACAAAAGTATCTCCCATTAAATTATTAAATCTAGTAGCTACATCTCTTGTCATTTCAAGATGCTGTAGTTGATCTTTCCCAACAGGGACTATATTGGCATCATACATTAAAATATCAGCAGACATAAGCATTGGATATGAAAAGAGGCCAGAGTTTACATCTTTTAGATTATCTGCTTTATCTTTAAAGGAATGTGCAAGTTTTAATCTTTGATAAGGAAAAAAACAACTTAAATACCAAGCCAGTTCTGTAACTTCAGGCACATCACTTTGTCTAAAAAAACAACTTTTCTTGGGATCTAGTCCAAAAGAAAGCCATGTTGCTGCAGTTGAAAAGGTGTTTTCGTTTAAGATGTTTAGATCTTTAATTTGAGTTAGAGAATGCATGTTAGCAATAAAAAGGTAAGACTCTTCATTAGAAGAATTAGCCATATCTATTGCGGGAATAATTGCGCCAAGTATATTTCCAAGGTGAGGAGTCCCCGTTGATTGAATGCCTGTTAATATTTTGGCCATGTGTGAGTTTTACAAAACAAAGATATTTTTTTTTGATCTTGAAACAAAATACCTATTACCTTTGAATAAGTAATGTCAAAATTTAAAACATGATTAAAAGATTCTTTTTAAAATTTTGGTTAGAATTCTGGTTCTATTTTTTAGCAGGAATTCAAGTATTGATATACTTCCCTTTCCTAGTTTTAATACTTCTTCTTCCCAAGGCTTATTCTAAATTATTTTGGATTGCAAGAAATCTTTGGGCAAGAATAACTTTACATGGAAGCGGTTATTATGTTAAAGTTGAAGACAAGGAAAAATTAAAATCAGACACAAACTGTCTAATAATTGCTAATCACTCTAGCCATATGGATGTTTTTCTCATGTTAATCACTTGTAAGAAGCCATTTGTATTTGTTGGAAAAAAAGAATTATACAAGCTTCCATTTTTTGGTTATATATATAAACGCGCAGCAATAATGGTAGATAGGTCAGATTCAAAAAGCAGATTTGAGGTTTATGGCCAAGCCAATGAGATGTTAAAGGAGGGTTACAATGTGTGTATTTTTCCTGAAACAAATTATTTAGACGACACCATTCTTTTGGCTGATTTTAAAAGAGGAGCATTTAAAATTGCAATCGAAAATAATCTTCCAATAATACCACTTGTGTTTTACGATTTAAAATTAAAGCACCCATGGTATCCAATGTTTGGTTCACTGGGAAAATTGAGAGTTAAAGTTTTAGATAAAATAAGCGTAGAAGGACTTACGGAGAAGGACATACCATCTTTAACAAAGAAAGCATATAATAAAATAAAAAGTGAGCTAGAAAACGACCCAAAACAAGCGGCAGTAAAGGCTACAAATAATTGGAAAAAAATATTATCCTAATCAGCACTAAGCTGTTCAAGGATCTTTTGTTCTAATTCCTCCATTAATTCAGGGTTGTCTTTTAAAATAGCTTTTACAGAATCTCTACCTTGACCTAGTTTGCTCCCCCCATAACTGAACCATGATCCACTTTTTTCAATTATATCATGTTCAACACCAATGTCTAGTATTTCACCAATTTTAGAAATACCCTCGCCATACATTATATCAAATTCAGTAGTCTTAAAGGGTGGCGCTACTTTATTCTTTACAATTTTAACCCTTGTCTTGTTACCAAGAACTCCTCCCTCAGAATTTTTTAATTGAGTGGACCTTCTAATATCTACTCTTACAGAAGCATAAAATTTTAATGCATTACCTCCGGTTGTGGTTTCAGGATTTCCAAACATAACACCAATCTTTTCTCTTAATTGATTTATAAAAAAGACTGTACAATTTGTTTTGCTTATGGAGGCAGTTAATTTTCTTAAAGCCTGTGACATTAATCTTGCATGAAGACCCATTTTAGAATCTCCCATTTCACCTTCAATTTCACTTTTGGGAGTTAATGCCGCTACAGAATCTATTACTAAAGCATCTACAGCTCCAGAACAAATTAAGTTATCTGCTATCTCAAGTGCTTGCTCGCCGTTATCAGGTTGAGAGATAACAAGCTCTCCTAGATCTACTCCTAATTTTTGAGCATAAAATCTATCAAAAGCATGCTCTGCATCAATAAAGGCAGCTATACCACCTGCTTTTTGACATTCTGCAATTGCATGAAGGGTTAATGTTGTTTTTCCAGATGATTCAGGACCATAGATTTCTATAACCCTTCCTTTAGGATAACCGCCAACACCTAGTGCGATATCTAGCCCTATTGAACCTGAAGAAATAGCTTCAACTTTTTCAATAGTTTGATCGCCAAGCTTCATTACAGATCCTTTTCCGTAAGTTTTATCTAGTTTGTCTAGTGTTAATTGTAAGGCTTTAAGTTTAGAATCTTTCTGATCAGACATATTGAGACATTTATCACTAAAGTAATATTTTTTATATTTATATTTTACTTAACTATGAGAAAAATATTAATATTATTTTCTGTACTATTTGTTTCAAATTTCTATGCTCAAGACATCCTTCCATTAAAGGAAAGAGCAAAGTTTGTCAACAAACTCCAAAAGGAGCGATTCAATAATTTATTACCTGAGCTTATGGAAAAAACAGGTATTGATATGTGGGTTTTAATTGCAAGAGAATATAATGAAGACCCTATAATTAAAACAATGTTGCCTCCAACATGGTTAAACGCAAGAAGAACAACAATTATTGTTTTTTCTTTAGACTCTGAAACTAAAAACTTTGAGTCAGTTGCGATTGCTAGATATGCTTTTGGAGATAACATTCCATCTATATGGAACAAAGAAAAACAGCCCAACCAATGGGAAGCACTTAAAGATTATATAGTTAGTAAAAATCCAGAAAAAATTGGAATCAATACTTCTAGTTATGAGTCATTAGCAGACGGACTTAGCAAATACCATTATGATCAACTTTACAATGTATTATCCCCAAAATTTAGAAAAAAAATTGTTTCTGCAGAAGATCTAGCTATTGCTTGGATTGAAACTAGAACAGATCTAGAGATGACAGCTTACTCACAATTAGTTGAAATTAGCAGCGCAATAATAAGAGAGGCTTTTTCAACAAAAGTAATTACTCCTGGAGTTACAACCACTGATGATGTTGTTTGGTGGATGCGTGAAAAAGTTATTGAGCTAGGATTAGATACATGGTTCCACCCAACTGTTGATGTCCAAAGAAACGATGAGAGTGATCTATATGCTTTTGACAACAACTCAAAGTTTGATACCATTTTGCCTGGAGACCTTTTACACTGTGATTTTGGTATTTCATACCTCACGCTTAATACAGATACCCAAGAATTAGGATATGTTTTAAAACCGGAAGAAACTAGTGCTCCTGATTTTTTAGTTAATGCATTAAAAGATGGAAATCGAGTTCAAGACATTTTCACTAATAATTTTAAGCAAGGCGCTACAGGTAATCAGATTTTAAAAAAATCATTAGAGCAAGGAAAAGCAGAAGGCTTAAGGCCATCAATTTACACTCATCCTCTTGGCACCTATGGTCATTCAGCCGGAACAACGCTTGGAATGTGGGATTCTCAAGGAGGTGTTCCTTTTTCAGGAGACTATCCACTTCAATACAATACTTCTTATGCAATTGAGTTAAATACCACGGTATATATTCCAGAGTGGAAAAAAGACATTAGAATTATGCTTGAAGTGCCAGGTTTTTTTGGCAAAAATGGATTTAGATATATTAATGGGCGTCAAACTGAACTTCTCTTGGTGGGTTCAAAACAAGACGGACTCACTGACTAAAAGTAAAAAATTAGCCATACCAGCCATATAATATATACAAAAGCAAGCTCTTGCTTATTGAATTACATTAAAGGTTGTTAAAATAGTTGTAATTTTGCATTCTATATTAGTATAGCATGCAACTGTACAATAAACTTAGTGCTGAAGAGCGCGCCAGAATTATTGATGAAAATTCTCAAGAGAGAATAACACTTTCTTTCTATAAGTATTTTAATCTAGGAAACCCTACTTTATTTAGAGATCATCTATTTATTGTCTGGTCCAACATTGATGTTTTGGGAAGAATTTATGTTGCACACGAAGGAATCAATGCTCAACTTTCAGTTCCAAAAGAAAATATTGATAAGTTTAAAAAATCAATTAGTGAAATTACACCTCTTAATGAAATTAGACTAAATATTGCCCTAGAACACTACAGTAAGTCTTTTTTAAAACTTACTATTAAAATTAGAGAGAAAATAGTTGCTGACGGACTCAATGAAAATACATTTGATGTTACAAAAATAGGAGAACATCTAGATGCTCAAAGATTTAATCAGATGTTAGATGACAAAAACACTATTTGTATTGATATGAGAAATCATTACGAGAGTGAAATAGGGTTTTTTAAAGGAGCTATAAAGCCAGACGTAGATACCTTCAGAGAGTCGCTTGAAGTTATTGATAGAGAGCTTGAAAAAAATGGAAAAGAAAAAAACTATCTAATGTATTGTACAGGGGGCATTAGATGTGAAAAGGCTAGCGCATATTTGAAACATAAAGGAATAAAAAATGTCTTCCAACTAG
This sequence comes from Flavobacteriales bacterium, assembly GCA_004214015.1. Taxonomy (GTDB): domain Bacteria; phylum Bacteroidota; class Bacteroidia; order Flavobacteriales; family Flavobacteriaceae; genus Marisimplicoccus. Next base: position 16,657 of record SGZE01000010.1, read on the forward strand.
AAGGTGGAATTATAGAATACACCAGGCAAGTAAATGAAAATAATCTAAAGAACAATTTTCTTGGAAAAAACTTTGTTTTTGATGAAAGAAGAGGAGAAAGAATATCAGATGATATTGTATCTAATTGTCATCAATGTGGGAACCCTTGTGATTCTCATATCAACTGTATTAACGAATCATGTCACCTGCTTTTTATTCAGTGTGAAGATTGTAGAGAAAAGATGAATAGTTGTTGTTCTAATGAATGTATGGAGATTATTAAGTTATCTTACGATGAACAAAAATCTCTTAGAAAAGGAAAGCACAACAGTAATAAAATATTTAAAAAGGGTCGATCACCTAAGTTAAAATTCAAGATAAACTAATATGAAAAAATTACTCACAATCAGGTTGCTTTGGACCTCTGTAGTTTTTGGTTTAATATCCTTTTTCGGATTGTTTATTCTTGCCGGCAATGGAACATTTGGAGAAATGCCAGAGTTTGAACAATTAGAAAACCCAAACACAAATCTTGCTACTCAAATAATATCATCTGACGGTGAGATTTTGGGTAAATTTTATTTTAACGATAATCGAACTCCTATAACTTATGATGAACTTCCTAATAACTTGGTAGATGCTTTAATTGCAACTGAAGATGAAAGATTTTATGATCATCCTGGAATTGATGTTAGATCAACACTTAGGGCAATAGCTTTTTTAAATACAAGAGGTGGAGCCAGCACCATTAGTCAACAGCTTGCGAGACAGCTTTTTGTTGGAGTAAGATCTAGAAGTATATTTCAGGCTGTACTTCAAAAAGCAAAGGAGTGGGTATTGGCTATTCAAATTGAAAAAAGATATACTAAGAATGAAATTATAGCCATGTATTTAAATATATATGACTTTGGAAACACTGCAGATGGTGTAAGATCAGCATCAAAAATATATTTCAATAAAACCCCAGATTCTCTCCTAATTGAGGATGCAGCTACACTAGTGGGAATGCTTAAAAATTCATCATATTATAATCCGTTAAGAAGACCTGAACTTGTCAAAGAAAGAAGAAATGTTGTTTTTCAACAGATGCACAGAAATGAAATGATTACAAAAACTGAGATGGATTCATTAACGAAACTTCCTCTTTATATTGACTACTCTCCTGAATCTCATAGAGAAGGATTAGCTACATATTTTAGAGCTTACTTGCAAGAATTTATGAATAGGTGGTTAAGAGAAAATCCAAACCCAGATGGATCAAAATACAACCTGTATAGAGACGGTTTAAGAATTTATACAACTATTGATTCTAGACTACAATCTATTGCAGAAGAATCTGTGAGTGAACACATGAAAAGTCTTCAATCTGAATTTTTTGCACAAAATAAAAAGTCAGAAGAAAACCCAACACCTCCTTTTAAAGATTTGCGAGAGGGACAAGTAGACACATTAATCAAACTTTCCGCCATGAGATCAGAAAGGTGGAGAAAGATGAAATTGAGTGGCAAAAGTGAAGATGAAATATGGGCTTCATTTAAGGTAGATACATCAATGAAAGTTTTTTCATGGAATGGGGATATAGATACAATAATGAAGCCAATAGATTCAATAAGATATTATAAATCTCATTTACGCGCATCTATGATGTCTATGGAGCCACAAACTGGCCACGTTAAAGCATGGGTCGGAGGTTTTAACTATAAACATTTTCAGTATGACCAGGTTAAGCAAGGAAGACGCCAAATAGGATCAACTTTCAAGCCATTCTTGTATGCCACAGCTATTGATCAATTAAAACTTTCACCATGTTATACTGTGCCAGATGCTTTGTATTGTATTGAACCAATGAAACATGGAAACATGGATGCATGGTGTCCAAAAAACTCAAGTGATAAGTATGGTCAAACACGAAATTTAAAAAACGCTTTAGCTAATTCGATCAACACTATAAGTGCAAGATTAATGGATCAAGTAGGCCCAAAACCTGTAGTAACATTAATGAAAAAAATGGGAATTAAATCATACCTTCCAGAGGTACCATCTATAGCACTTGGAACACCAGACATTAGTCTTTATGAAATGGTTGGAGCTTACAGCACTTTCGTTAATAAGGGGATTTATATTGAGCCAATTTTTATTACCAGAATAGAAGATAAAAATGGAGTGCCTTTGTATGAAGTAATTCCACAAACAACAGATGTGCTCAGTGAAGAAGCAGCATACGTGACGGTAAACTTAATGGAAGGGGTAACCAAGTATGGGTCAGGTGGAAGGCTAAGACATTCAGGTTTAGAAGAAACGAATTATATATACAAGAACTTGATAACGGGCTATCCATATGCATTTGAAAACGCAATTGCTGGAAAAACAGGAACAACTCAAAATCAAAGTGATGGATGGTTTATGGGTATGGTTCCAAACTTAGTCACGGGCGTATGGGTTGGTGGTGAAGACAGGTCTGTTCATTTTGAAGATATTGCATTTGGACAAGGTGCAACAATGGCTCTGCCAATATGGGGTCAATTTATGAAAAAGGCATATTTAAATCCTGATTTAGGAATTTCATTAGAAGACTTTCCAGTCCCAGAAATAGTTACGATTCCCTTAGATTGTGAAAACTTGAATATTGAAAGTTCTAAAAAGAAAAAAGATTTAGAAGACTTAGGGTTTTAATATAATTTTTTCATAGCAATGAAATGGATATTCACTTTGCATTGGAAAAAAAACGTCACCAAGCTTAACATATTCTCTTGATTTATAGAATTTATTATTCCTTTTATTCTGACTAAAAGTATCAAGTCGGACAGTCTTAAACTGATTTTTTTTTGCATACTCTTCGGCAAAGTCCATTAATGATTTTCCAATTCCCTTTTTTTGAAAATTTGGATCAACAGCTAATCTATGAATGTATAAATTTTTGTTATCCTCAGTTAACCACTTTACATTTTTATATTCTAGATCTTTATTTGAACACAGTGCTACACAACCAATAATCTTTGATTTATGTTTGGCAACAAATAGGGTGTTTTTATCAATATCATTTTTAAAAACCTCACTACTAGGATATTTTTCACTCCATTGAAAAATTTTTTTACTAATCAAGTCTTCGGCACAAGCCTTAATGATTCTCATTACCCCATCTAGATCAGTTGTTTTGGCCAATTCAATTTTAATCATAAAAAAATAATATTAAAATTAGAGTAAAATTATTAAATAAAATAAAGTGTTGATTATCAGTTATTTAAAATACAATTTACTATATTAAGTGAAAACAAACACTATGAAAAATATTAAAAACATTACAATGTTTATACTTGCAGTAATTGGTACGGTTGCTATAATTGGAGGTTCTTCCATACAGGAGAGACAAACAGGAAAGTATCAAATAGACTGTGAATTTACAAGTGAAACTTCTCGAGCTCACTGTGTTACTATTGACACTGAAACTGGAGAGATATTTGCAACTCACAAAATCAAAAAGAGTGATTTTAAATTGATAAACTAATTCTTAAATTAGAGATGTGAAAAACATTCTCTTTTTAAAGCTAATAGTATTATTCCTTTCTTTTAACTTTTGCTATTCTCAAAACCAGATTAATCTAGATGTTGACAATGATCTTTATTTTGATAGCAGAGACATGTATTATTCTAGCGGGATCTTTGTTTCTTTTTCTTCTTTAAAAAATACAGATGATAAAATATTTTTTAATCATTTTAAAATAGGTCAGTTAATTTATACTCCCTCAAGCAGGTATGAGATTAATCCTAACTTATATGATTATCCATATAGCGGATACCTTTTTTTAGAGCTAAGCAAACAAAAACAAATTTCTGAGAATTCAAGCTTCACCTTTGGAGGAAACATAGGAATTACAGGTGATGCATCATTAGCTAAGGGAATGCAGAATCTGTATCATGATCTTGTTTTAGATTTACCTCATTTAGCTTGGAATTCACAAATGCCACAAGAATTTCAAATCAATTTAGTTGCTAATTATTTTAAAGGTTTTAAAATTGAAGATAATGTGAATATTACCACAAAACTATATTCAAAAATAGGAACCTATCAAATTATGACTGGTGTTAATTTTGGTCTATTAATTGGAGATATAAACTGGACTGGTTTCTCAGATAATTTAATAAACAATTCTAAAAATAAACTTTCATTTTATTTAGGTACACATCAAGAATACTATTTTCATGATTATAAGCTAGAAGGAAGTTTGTTTAATGAGGACGCCCCCTTAACTATGACTTCCAATAAATATAGGAATACAATAGAAGTTGGCCTTAAGAAGAAGTTTAGAAACCTACAAATATTGACAACATTTAACTCTATGTCTAAAGACACAGAAAAACAAAGAACCTCAAGACACCCTTTTCTTAAAATAAGTTTAAGCTATCAACTTAACTAATTTTTAACTTTTCTTTAGAATAATATTAAAAAGAATAAAGTTACATTTAGATATATGATTCAAAAACGCTCCTAAGGCAATTTTAGTCCTTTTTTTAGCTAGGTTAAATTTGAATTTTTGTTAATTGGTTTTGTTAGGAGCGTTTTTTACTTTACTTGAATTTTATACATAAAAGGACTCCCTACACCTTCATCTTCAGACGTCACCCAAAAAGTTTTTTCATCAATTATTTTTACTGCCTCAATTTGTGCTTGTTCTAGTGGAATTTTAAACTTTTTAAAAGTGTTATTTTCTAGATTATTTAATTCAAAGTTTTTGAATAAAATCAGGTATTGATTTCCATTAGAATTATAACTAACTAGTGCTAGTAAATTCCGGTCTTCATCATAATCTCCTCCTGTTATCAATGTATTTACATTATATGAAACTTCACTTGTAAGGATTTGACTGCCATTCTGGTTTTTATCCACTAGGTATAAATCAGTATTTAGGTTTTCCCTGTCTTTTGAAAATAAAGCAATTTTATCCTCAATTACAATTATAGCCTCAGCATCATATTTGTGTTTTGGCCTTGGAAAAAATGACTCTTGATCTGAATAAGAGATTTCAATTATGCCATCCACCATAAAATCAGTCCCTTTACTAACCCTAATTATATTCAGATTATCTCTATTACCAAAATTGTTACCAGTATCGGCAACAAAAAGATATTCGTTATCATTTGTTATGTCTTCCCAGTCATTATTTTCTATTTCAAAATCAGGGTTTTTATTCAGCCCTATCGTTTCAATTACCTCACCCATTTCATTAAAAACATAAAGAGAAGGTTCTCCTCCAGAGTCATTGTGAGTGATAAAATTGTTGTTGTAAAACTCTAGACCCGAAGTCTCGTTTATAATTTTAGGTAATACAATTTTGCTTACAATCTCAGCAGAATCAATCTCAGCAGAATCAATCTCTTTATTGGAACAACCAAACAGTATCAATCCCACTAATAAGTAGATGTTTTTCATAATTTAAAAATCTTTAGAACTTAATTTTACTGTCTTTAATTGATTATTTTCATTCTCAAAAACAGTCCAAACAATATATATCTCATTATCTAGTATTTCTAATTGAGGTACTCCTGTATTCCGTCCACTATCAATTTTAGAAATTGTAATTGGCTCGGAAACTTTCCCATCTATTGAAACTTTTTTTAATCTTAAATATGTACCAACATCATCAACTTCCATATAACTAACCATGACTTCGCTGTCGTTTAAGAAAGCAACATCTACTCTACCTATAGCAGTATAGTCATTAATTTTTATTGGGTTGCTGAAAGAAGACCCATAAGATTCTGAAAATGAAAGATTAACTGACGGCTTTCCATCAGCAACAGTAAACCAGCTAACAGCAAGGTTATTTGAATTAGATACAACTTTAGGACCATTTACTGGACATCCATATATTTCCCATCCATCATTATAAACTGGAACTGGAGTTTCCCATTCATCATTTATATTTCGGGTGACATATATATCTCGAATTTCGTTATCACTCCTATCTCTATAAACAACTACAGGACCTTTATCAGTATTTGTTATTGATGTCTGACAACAATCACAAACAGAAGAATCTAGTTCAATTTCATTTACAATATCTCCAGCATTTGTAATTTCTGCAAACCTAATGGTCATTGGTTTGTGATTTCCGTTTAATTCTTTTTCTACTGTATTTCTTCCATCTAACCAAGTAATAAAAAACCCTTTGTTATTGTTTTTAGATATACTCACAAAACCATGTTCTGCTTTAAAGCCATCAGTATTTAGTATAAAATCTTCTTTTATTTTTTCTCCGGATAATTTTTGTAGATTTAAAAAAACATCATAAGTATATGTCCCAGAGGCAGATTTTTTTAGATAACTTGTTAAAACTCGATCACCACTTATTGCATGAGTTGGAAAATCAGCCCAATTAATAAACCAGTCAGAACCAATTGCCAATGTTTGTGGATTAGTCCATTTTTCGTTTTTGAATTGTCTGAAATTTAAACTAGCATTCATATCCTTGTCAGAAGAAATCCAAGTCAATGCTAAAGAACCATTACTTGAAGTTAAACTAGGTTGTGCATTACTGTTATCATATAAAAAAGACATTTCTTCTATTATAAGATCTTTTGATGTACAAGAAAAAATACTTAGTAAAGACAGAATTATAGCAAATTTTTTCATTTTAAAGCATCTTTAACTTGGTTATCATTTCTTCAGAATCCCATTCAATTGCTCCAACAATAGTTTCAATTATTTCTCCATTTTCATCAAAAATATATGTCGTAGGCATAAAATAAACTCCGAGTGTTTCAAATGATTTATTTGATTTCAGAAAATTGAAATCAAAATTCCTGTCATTTTTAAAGTTAGATATTTTAGAAATTGTTTCATCAGAAACTAACAAAAAAGTGTAGCCGTAATCTTCTAATATTTCTTCAGCTCTTTTGAGACTAGGCATTTCTTCTATACATGGCCTGCACCATGTGGCCCAGTAACTAATTACAGTTTTCCCTTTTTTAAACACTGAGAGATCTAAATTATTCTCATTTAGATCTACAAATGAAGTTTTAAGTTGTAAGGACTCTAAATCAGAAATATCTTTTTTATTTGTAATATCTGAGTTGCAGCCTAGTAATAAAAAATAACACAATATGTATATAGCACTTTTTTTCAAAATCGATATTTACTTAAATTTACAAAACCTGAGCAAGCTCTTAGTAGAATGTTGTTGGTTTTTTTGATTGCTTAATGTTTCCTCAGGATTTTTGTTGGGGACAAGAACACTAAAAAGATTTAGGACTTCTTTTTCTTCTTCTTAGACTTTTTCTTCTTAGGTTTTTTAGAAGTAACCTTTTTTGATCTGTTCCAAATGTTTTTTCGACTGTTAAACTTTTCAGCACTTACATTTGTCATTACGACTATAACTCCCGCTCCACCTTCACTTCCATATTTGTTTGTAGCAGCAAGACCACTTAGAACTTCAACATACTTTACCTGACTGGCATTTAATTCTGGAGGGTTGGTATATAAAACACCGTCAATCTCCCAAATAACTTCATTCCCCGCTGATTTAAAGGACTGTCTCCCTCTAATAGAAATATTTTTATTTCCCCTTCTGTCAGTAATTTTTCTTGCTCCAGGAATTCTTGACGCAAGCGCATCCACTAAAGACATTGACGAAACTGCGTTTAGTTTTGCAGTTTCAATTTTATCTTCTTGTGAAAAAGAAAAGGTAGTAATAAAAATTAGTGCTAAGATGTAGATGTTTTTCATATTCATTGGACAGCAAAAGTATTGAAAAGTTTATAAATTTTTATTGTTTTTTTTATTAGCTCTTTTTTCGGTTACTGACCTCCATAAGTTTTTTGGTGAATTTATCAGCTCTCGTTTTGATGCACTAACTGACGTCTTAACAATTACAACTCCTCCAGCTCCATCAGATCCATATTTATTTCCTGCTGCCAGCCCTTTTATAATCTCAACATATATTACTTGATTAACACTAAGCATTGGGGGAGTCTGAAAGGTAACTCCGTCAATATCCCAAAGAACCTCATCTCCAGCTGCAACTACAGAGTTTCTTCCTCTAAGTGACAGGTTTTCATTACCAAACCTGTCGGTAATTTTTTTTGCACTTGGCACTCTTCTTATAATTGCAGATACAAGGCCTGTAGGCGAACCAGTTGCATCTTGATTTGCTCCAATTATTCCATACTTAAAGGAATTAAGACTAGAATTATAATTTCTTGTTCCATAATTTGTTGATTGATAATTGCTGTTAGATTGAGATTGTAGAATGCTTATCCCAAAAAAAAGTAAACTAAAAACAAGAAGTTTTTTCATCGTAAAATATTAGTGTCTAGATATCTACAAAGATATTGAATTTTTTTTCTACCTTTATAGACTATCTTAAAAAGATAATGAACAAAAAGTGGACTGATATAAACCAGATTTATTTTCCAGACGGAGTTAGATCTGT
>SGZE01000011.1 GCA_004214015.1 Flavobacteriales bacterium
CAAAAAAAAATAATCTTGATATTACAAATCATATTATAAAGTCTATTCATGGTCATGATGCTTTTTTAATTGAAACAAAACAAATTTCAGATATCTTTACAAAAATATTTTAAAATGGCAGTACAATTAGATAGAGTTAATGACAAATATTTATTTGAGTTAACTAATAAAAATGGACATCAAGTATTTCTTGACAGAAAATACTCTCCAGATTATAATGTTAAGGGAGTTAGCCCAATGGAGTTATTATTAATGGGTGTTGCAGGATGTAGTAGCATTGATATTATATCTATTTTAGAAAAACAAAAATTGAATCCTGATTCATATAAAATGGAAGTTGAAGGAGAGAGAGAATCTACTCCAGGAGAACCATATAAAAAAATTCATGTGAATCTTTATGTTGAAGGAGATATTCCTGGCGAAAAAATAATACGTGCAGCTGCGTTAAGTTTTGATAAGTATTGTTCAGTATCAAAGAATTTAGAGAAGTCAACAATTATAGAGCATTCTATTTACCTAAATGGATCTATAATTAAAAAATAGACTAAAAAATTTGTTTTTACGTGTACCTATTATACTTTTGTTGAATAATGACAAACAATTTTAATTTTTATTATAGCTATTTTTTCTTTTCTAACCAGAAGACAGGGTAACTATTCTATTAAAAGAAATTATAAATACTAGTCCTGTCAAATCAGGACTTTTTTTTTATATGAAAGTATCAATTCAAGGAATTAGAGGATCATTTCACCATATGGTTGCAAATCATTATTTTGATTCATTTGAATTAAATGAGTGCTCAACTTTTGAGAGTCTTGTAAAATCTGTAGTTGAAAAAGAATCTGAATATGGAATAATGGCTATTGAAAATTCAATTGCAGGTTCTATAATTCCGAATTATGCTCTTATTGATGAATATAATCTATTAATAACAGGGGAACACAATTTAAGTATTGATCATAATTTTATGTGTCTTCCAAATCAAAATATTAATGAAATTAAAGAAGTTCACTCTCATCCAATGGCACTATTGCAATGTTCTAAGTTTTTTAGTAATTATCCTCATATTAAATTAATAGAAAGTGAAGATACAGCTCTGTTTGCTAAAAATATAAGAGATAATAACATTAGAGGTGTAGGAGCAATTGCAAGTTTAGAAGCATCTAAAATATATACTTTACAAATCTTAGAAACATCTATCCAGACTATCAAAAACAATAAAACTCGATTTGTGATTCTTGAAAAGAATAAAAAAAATACTCTTGACTTTGACAAGGCTGCTCTTAAATTTATTCTTGATCATAAAAGAGGAAGCTTGGCAACAGTATTGAATATGATGAGTGATTGTAATCTGAATTTAACAAAGATTCAGTCTTTACCTGTAATTCAAACTCCAGGTAAATATGCATTTTTTGTTGATATTACTTTTAAATCAATTGAAAATTATAAAAAAGCAATAAAAATTATTGAATTAATGGCTCAAGAGTTTAAAATTTTAGGAGAGTATAAATTTCAAAAATCATGAAAATTGGTATAATAGGTTTAGGTTTAATAGGAGGATCAATTGCACTGAAATTAAAAGAAGTAAATAATAAAATTATTATTTATGGTTTTGATCAGAATACTGATTCACTTGATTACTCCTTAAAGAATAATATAATCGATAAGAGATTTAATCCTGATTCATTAATAGATTTTGATTATATATTTCTTGCAATACCAGTTGAATCAATTAAAAAACAACTAAAAATTATTTTAGATAAAATATCCAAAGAAACATTAGTTATTGATTTAGGATCAACTAAATATCAAATTTGTAATTCAGTTAAAACACACAATAATCGAAGTAATTTTTTAGCTGCTCACCCTATAGCTGGTACGGAATTTTCTGGACCTTTAGCAGCTCAGAAAGATTTATTTAATAATAAAGTAATGATTTTATGTGAAACTGAAAACACAAATACATCTCTACTTTTAAGTGCAATCGAAATTTTTAAAAAATTAGGAATGACTATTAAGACAATGGATTCGTTAGAACATGATAAACATATTGCTTATGTATCCCATTTGTCACATATTTCCTCATTTATGTTGGGTAAAACAGTAATGGACAAAGAGGATGATGAACAGACAATTTATGATATGGCAGGAAGTGGATTTGAATCAACTGTAAGGTTAGCAAAAAGTTCTCCTGAAATGTGGTCTTCAATTTTTATTGAAAACAAAAAATATATTATTGAATCTCTTGAGGAATACATATTAAATATTAATAATTTTAAAAAATTAATAGAAGGTGGTGATCAAGAAAACCTTAATACCGAGATGAAAAAAATTAATGGTATAAGAGAAATTTTAAAAGGAATTAAATAGAAAATTATGGAAAATAAAAAAGAATACAGAAATTGGCTTGAACAGATGAACTTAGATCATCCACTTGTTATTGCAGGTCCGTGTAGTGCAGAAACTGAAGAACAGGTTTTAAAAATTGCACATCAACTTAAAGATACAGATGTTACGGCATATAGAGCTGGAATATGGAAGCCGCGAACAAGACCTGGGATGTTTGAAGGAGTTGGAGCAATAGGATTAAATTGGTTAGAGAAAGTCAAAGAAGAAACAGGTCTATTAACTGCTACTGAAGTTGCAAATTCTGTTCATGTTGATTTAGCATTAAAACATAATATTGATATTTTATGGATAGGAGCAAGGTCAACAGTAAGTCCGTTTATTGTTCAAGAAATTGCGGATGCTTTAAAAGGAACCGACAAAATAGTTTTAATTAAAAATCCAGTTAATCCAGATTTAGCTCTATGGATGGGAGGAGTTGAAAGAATATATTCAGCAGATATTAAAAATATCGGTGTTATTCATAGAGGTTTTTCTTCATATGATAAATCTAAATACAGAAATAATCCAGAATGGCAAATTGCTGTTGAATTTCAAAATAATTTTCCAGATATACCTCTGATTTGTGATCCTTCTCATATAGCTGGTAAAAGAGACTTAATTTATGATTTAAGCCAAACCTCTTTGGATCTTAATTATGATGGTTTAATGATTGAATCTCATTGGGATCCAGACAATGCATGGAGTGACGCTGCACAACAGGTTACCCCAAAACGATTAATTCAAATAATGAAAGATCTTAAAATAAGAGATAAGACTTTTCAAGGAGAAGATTATCAAAATCAATTAAATAACTTAAGATCTCAAATTGATGTTGCAGATCAAAATTTATTAACAACTTTAGGAAAGAGAATGGAAGTTGCAAAAAATATAGGTAAACTTAAATCTGACAATAATGTTGCAATTCTTCAAAACAAAAGATGGAATGAAATTTTAGGAAAAATGATATTAGATGGAGAGGATCATGGCTTAAGTGAAGAATTTATTCTCAGATTCTTTAAAGCAATACATCAAGAATCTATAAATAATCAAAAAAAAATATTAAAAAAATAATTTAAAAAATGTTATCAGATAAAATTAATTCATTACCGATTTCACAAACTGTTGCAATGACTGCAAAAGCTCATGATTTAAAAAATCAAGGTGTAGATGTTATAACGTTAAGTGCAGGCGAGCCTGATTTTAATGTCCCGGATTACATTAAAGATGCTGCAATTGATGCAATAAATGAAAATTACCATAAATACTCTCCAGTTGATGGATTTCTTGATTTAAAAAAAGCAATCTGTAAAAAGTTTAAAAGAGATAATAATCTTGATTACAATACTGATCAAATTGTTGTTTCTACAGGAGCAAAACAATCTATAGCTAATGTTTGTATGTCTTTAATAAATAAAGGTGACGAGGTTGTAATTCCAACTCCTTATTGGGTTAGCTATAGTGCTATGGTATCTCTGGCAGATGGAATTCCAGTGTTTGTTAATCCAGATGAAAATGCAAATTTTAAAGTAACTGCAAAACAGATTGAATCTGCAATTACAGATAAAACAAAGATGATAATGCTTAATTCACCAAATAATCCAAGTGGCTCCGTCTTTAGTGAACAAGAGTATCTTGAATTTTCAAAAGTTTTATTAAAGTATCCTAAAATTATTATTGTTTCAGATGAAATTTATGAGCATATTAATTATGGTTCAAAAAGTGTAAGTTTTGCAAGCTTACCTGGCATGTATGAAAGAACTGTTACAGTAAATGGAATATCTAAAGCATTTGCAATGACAGGCTGGAGAATAGGTTATCTAGCTGCTCCAAAAGTATTAGCTAAAGCATGTAACAAAATGCAAGGTCAAATTACAAGTGGAGCTAATTGTATTGCTCAAAGAGCTACAATTAAAGCATTAGAAGAATCACCAGAAAAAATAAAATATATGGTTGATGAATTCAAAATCAGAAGAGATTTGATAATTAATCTTGTTAATCAGATTAATGGTTTTGAAGTTAAGAGACCTCCAGATGGAGCTTTCTATATTTTTCCTGAAGTCTCAGATTTATTTGGCAAAACATTTAAAGGTCAAACTGTAAATGATGCAAATGATTTATCAATGCTTATTTTGGAAAAGGCTCATGTAGCTACTGTTCCTGGCGATGCATTTGGTTATCCAGATTGTATAAGAATATCATATTCAACATCACGAGAACAAATTGAAGAAGCGATTAGAAGGATTAAAGATCTTTTATCTTGATTGAGTTAAAGAAATATTTTCCAAATTTATCTCAAGATCAATTAGAAAAATTTATGAGGCTAGTTCCGATATATAAAGATTGGAATTCAAAAGTTAATTTAATATCTAGGAGAGATATTGAGAACTTATTTACAAATCATATTCTTCATTCTCTTTCTATTGTAAATATTATAGAGTTTGAATCTTCAACTAGTGTTTTAGATGTTGGAACAGGTGGAGGTTTTCCAGGAATTCCCTTAGCTATATTTTTCCCAAATGTAAAATTTACATTGTTAGACAGTATTGGTAAAAAAATTAAAGTTGTAGAATCTGTATCTAAAGATCTATCCCTCTCTAATGTGACTGCAATAAATGATAGGGTAGAAAATCACTTTGACAAATATGACTTTATATTATCAAGGGCAGTAGCAAAAATGGATAAGTTTTACTCTTTAGTAAATAAAAATTTTAATTCTAAATCTATCAATGAAATTCCAAATGGAATAATTTCTCTTAAAGGAGGAGATCTAAAAGATGAATTAAAAGATTTCAAAGAAAAAAAGATTTTTGATATTTCAGAATTTTTTACTGATGATTTTTTTAAAACTAAAAGAGTGGTATATGTCCCTAATTTAGATAATTAATGAACTTATTTAATCGTTTTTTTTTAGTTGTAACAATAATCTTTTTTTTAGGATGCAAAAACAATTCATATAATTCAATTGAAACTTCAAATATTCCAAAGAATAAAAAAACTAATGTTACGGATCAGATTAATGAATTAAAGGAAGAGGTTAAAGAAAATATAATATTAACAGATGAAAATGTAATTGATTTTCTTTTTGAGTATGAAAAAAACAATAAAGAAAATCATGTAAGAATTTACACACCATTTGGCGAAATTGAGATTTTGCTTTATGATAACACACCTTATCACAGATCAAATTTTATATATCTGACAAAAAAGAAATATTTTGAAGGAACTCAATTTTACAGAGTAATCAATGATTTTGTAATACAAGCAGGAAATAGTGATAACATTAAAGTTTCAAAAAAAAGAAGAGATATTGGAAAGTACCTTTTACCTAATGATTTTAATAAAGGTCATACTCATAAAAGAGGAATGGTGAGTATGCCAAGTAGTACAGTAGATAATCCATATAAAATGGCATCACCATTTGAATTTTTTATAGTGCAAAAAAAAGATGGTGCTCATCATTTAAATGGAAGCTACACAATTTTTGGAGAAGTAATAGATGGAATGGAAACAGTAGATATAATAGCTAATTTACCAACTGATAATAGAGATTGGCCATTAAATAATGTCTATATAAATAAAGTTGAAATTGTAAATGATAATTAATTCTTTAGCCCATAAATGGGTATCTAAAATCCTTAGCTGGGATGAAAGTTTCTTTAATTAACCTTGGAGATGTCCATCTCAAAAGATTAAGGTAAGATCCTGCCTTATCATTTGTTCCAGATCCTCTAGCCCCTCCAAAAGGTTGTTGACCAACAACTGCACCAGTACATTTATCATTTATATAAAAATTTCCTGCACAATTTTGAAGTTTATCCACAGCATCACTCAGTATGAATCTGTCTTCACAGAAAACTGCACCAGTTAATGCATACTCAGAAGTTTCATCAACAATTTTTAGAGTTTCATTCCATTTAGCATCATCATATTCATAAATTGTAACTACGGGTCCAAATAATTCAGTTTCCATTGAATAATATTTTGGATTTGAAGTCTTTATCACAGTTGGTTCAATAAAATACCCCTTAGATTTATCATATCCTCCACCGATTATAACTTCTGCATCTTTATCAACTTTAGCTTTTTCTATTGCATTAACAAGTTTATCAAATGAATTTTCGTGAATAACAGCAGTCATAAAATTTTTAAAATCTTCAGGACTGCCCATTTTTATTTTTTTCACCTCTGACTTTAATTTTTCAAAAAAATCTTTTGAGATTGATTTAGGTATATAAACTCTTGAAGCAGCAGAACACTTTTGACCCTGAAATTCAAATGCTCCTCTAATAACTGCAGTAGATAATTCATCAGTATCTGCAGAGTTGTGAGCTATTATAAAGTCTTTTCCTCCTGTTTCACCTACAATTCTAGGATAAGAATTATAGTTTTCAATATTAGTTCCAATTTTTTTCCATAATCCTTTAAAAACTGATGTAGATCCGGTAAAATGAATTCCAGCAAAGTGCTTTGAATCTAAAATAGTATTAGTAATCATTTCAGGGTCACCATAAACTGCATTTATAACTCCATCTGGAAGACCAGCTTCTTTAAATACATCAATTACGATTTTAGCAGAAAAAATTTGATGATCACTAGGTTTCCATACTACAGTATTTCCCATCATTGCAGCACTGCCAGGAAGATTTCCAGAGATTGCGGTAAAATTAAATGGAGTTATTGCATAAACAAAACCCTCTAGAGGTCTATACCCAAGCCTATTCCAAACCCCTGGATCTGATTTTGGTTGTTGGCTATATATGTGTTGCATGCTGTGAACATTGAACTTTAAAAAATCAACTAATTCACATGCTGCGTCAATTTCAGCTTGGAAAATTGTTTTAGATTGAGCTAACATTGTAGCAGCATTAATTCTATCTCTGTAAGGGCCTGCTACAAGTTCTGCTGCTTTTAAAAAAATAGCTGCTCTTTCTTCCCACTTCATGTTTGCCCATTTATCTTTTGCATCCAAAGCAGATTTTATTGCTAGTTCAACATGCTTTTTTTCAGCTAAATAATACTTACCTAGAATATGTTTATGATCATGAGGTGGAGACATATTTGAGGTTTGAGAACTCTCAATAAATTTTCCACCAATCCACATTTTTACATCTGTTTTAGAATCTTTAAGTCTTTTATAAGTTCCAAGAACTGATTCTTTTTCTGGACTGCCTGGCTTATATTCCTTTATAGGTTCATTAACTGGATTTGGAACATTTACAATAGAGTTATTCATAAGATAAATTTTGGTTATCAAATTTAAATTAAATTGATAATAATTTTAATAAAAATACTTTTTTTTCTTAAAGTGTTTATAGTAAATTTGCAGTCACAAATTACTAATATTTCATGTCTAAAGACATAAGCATTAAAAACGGTGCTAATTTACATCTAAAGGGGCTAGCTTCAAAAGAACTTGAAGTTGCTAAAAAAAGCTTAACCTACGCTCTAAACCCCGACGACTTCTTCTCTCTAATACCACGTATGCTTGTCAAAGAAGGAGATAAAGTTTCCAAAGGTCAGCCAATTTTCTATGATAAAAATGATGAAACAATCAAAATTGTTTCTCCAGTTAGTGGAAAAGTTAAAGAAATTAGACGAGGTGCAAAGAGAAAAATATTATATGTTATAATTAAGGCTGAAGGTGATGATGTTATAAAATTTGACATTCCAGATTTACAAAAAATTACAAAAGAACAAATAACCAAACTTCTTAGTGATTCAGGATCTCTAGCTTATGTAAAACAAAGACCTTATAATATAATTGCAAGATCTAATAAGTTACCCAAGTCAATTTTTGTATCAACCCATTCTACTGCTCCATATGATGTTGACTATGATTTTTTAATGAGTAATAGATTAGATGATTTACAAACTGGTATCGATATTATGAGTGCTATCATTGAAAAACCAATCAATTTTTCAATCACACATAAAAAAGATAGTAGTTTTAAAGACTTAAATAATGTGGAAATCTACAATATCAAAGGCGCTCATCCTTCTGGAAATGAAAGTTTTCAAATAAATAAAATTGACCCTCTTAATTTTGGAGAAACTATTTGGGTAATTAAACCTGAAGACCTTTCAAATATTGGAGCTTTTTTTAGAACTGGTATTTTTTCTTCATCTAGAACTGTTGCAATATCAGGGGACTCATTAAAATCACCAAAATATTACAACACTATTATTGGAGCTTCAATTTCATCATTAATTAATAGTGATGAAATAAATGATATTAATAACTATAGATTTATAAATGGTGATCCTTTGAGTGGATCAAAAGTTGATTATTCTGATTTCTTAGGATTTTACAATAACTCTTTAAGTGTAATTGAAGAAGGAAATAATTATAGAATGCTTGGATGGCTCCCATTTATGTATAACTCTATTCCTAGTTTTTCAAAAACTTCATTTTCATGGTTATTAGGTGGGGCAAAAAAAGTTAATACAAATCTTAATGGTGAAGAGAGAGCTATCGTTGTCACAGGGGAAATGGAAAAATATTTCCCAATGGATATATTCCCAATGCAATTGATAAAAGCATGTATGAGAGGTGATATTGAAAAAATGGAATCTTTGGGTATTTATGAAGTTGTCCCAGAAGATTTTGGATTAGTTGATTTTTCTTGTACATCAAAAATTGAAGCACAAGAAATAATTAAAAATGGAATAGAAATAATGTTAAAAGAAGTAGGATAATGAAATTTATTAGAAAACAGGTAGATGTATTAAAAAAACCTTTCCTTAAAGGTGGGAAACTAGAAATGCTTTATCCCGCTTTTAATGCATTTGAAACTATGCTTTTTGTTCCTGATCATACAACTTCAAAAGGATCTCATATTCGTGATGGAGTTGATTTAAAAAGAACAATGATAACTGTTATAATTGCTCTTTTACCAGCATTATTTTACGGTATATATAATACAGGTTATCAATACTTTATTCAAACTGGTCTTGATTTTACATTTTTAGATGCTTTTCTTCATGGGGCATACAAGATTTTTCCAATGATTGCAGTTTCCTATGCAGTAGGTTTAGCAATTGAGTTCGCATTTGCAGTTTATAGAAATCATCCAGTTAACGAAGGATACCTTGTAACAGGTCTTCTTATTCCAATGATAATGCCAATAGACATGCCATTATGGATGTTGGCAATCTCTGTAGTTTTTGCTGTATTAATTGCCAAAGAAGCTTTTGGCGGGACAGGAATGAATATTCTTAATCCAGCCCTAACTGCTAGAGCTTTTGCTTTTTTTGCATATCCTACATTTATGTCGGGTGATAAAGTATGGGTTTCAGAAGCAAGTAATGTAGATGCAATATCTGGTGAAACTATACTGGGAACTCTTGCTGCTAACGGAGATATTACATATTCGTCTTTTAATATGTTCATGGGAGCAATTCCAGGATCTGTTGCAGAAACTTCAGTGTTTTTTGTTCTAATTGGAGCCTTAATCTTAATCCTAACTGGAGTAGGGAGCTGGAGAATAATTATAAGTGGAATTCTTGGTGCTTCATTAGTAGGAATTTTATTTAATTTATGGGGTGCTAATTCTTTAATGAGTTTTGATTGGTATAATCATCTTTTAGTAGGTGGTTTTGCATTTGGAATTGTCTTTATGGCTACTGATCCTGTTTCGGCTGCCCAGACAACAAAAGGCAAATGGATATATGGATTTTTGGTTGGAGTTTTCTGTATTTTAATTAGAGTATTTAACCCTGCATATCCTGAGGGAGTAATGTTAGCAATACTATTGATGAATGTATTCGCTCCATTAATTGATCATTATGTGATTGAGTCAAATGTTTCTAAGAGAAGAAAAAGATGGGAAAATATTAAATTAAAAACTGCATAATGAATAGAGATTCAAATAAACACACTTATATTTTTGCAGTATTGATGGTGCTTTCAGTTGCTTTTGTTTTATCATTCACGTCAGAATCCTTAAAAGATTTACAAAATGCAAATGTTAAGAAAGAGAAAATGCAAAATATACTTTCTTCAGTTGGAATTAATGTTACTAGAGATGAATCAGAGGATTTATATATGGATTATATTTCCGAAGAGCTTTCTTTAAAGTCAGACGGAACAATTGATGATGATATAGATGCTTTTGATATAAATCTAGCTTTAGAAGTAAAAAAAGATTCTGAAACTCAAAGATTTCCTTTATACATTGCGAATGTTGAAAATGAAAAATTTTATGTTATCCCTTTAAGAGGAGCTGGATTATGGGCAGAAATTTGGGGCTATATAGCGCTTAAGGAAGATATAAATACTATCAAAGGCGTATCTTTTGATCATAAGTCAGAAACTGCTGGATTAGGAGCTGAGATAACAGAAGATTGGTTTATTGATAGTTTTACTGATGAAAAAATAAATGATTCACAAGGAAATTTTGTTGGGGTTTATTTAACTAAGTCTAATAATGATCCAAGAAATGAGGATAAGATGGATAATGAAGTTGATGCGATTTCTGGTGCTACTATTACAGGTGATGGTGTATCAGACATGATTATAGAGAGAGTTCAAAACTATCTTCCATATTTTAATAATATTAGTAATGAGTAAAGATATAGAGCCATTATTTTCAAAAAAAAATAGAGCATTATTAACTGATCCTCTTGATGATGATAATCCAATTACAGTTCAAGTATTGGGAATATGTTCTGCACTTGCTATTACAGTTAAACTAGAGCCTGCAGTTGTAATGACAGTTTCAGTAATATTTGTTATGGCAGCAGGAAATGTTATTGTTTCTATTTTGAGAAATGTTATCCCAACAAGAATTAGAATTATTGTTCAATTATTAGTAGTTGCAACTCTCGTTGCCCTTGTTGACCAATTTCTAAAGGCATATGCATATGATGTAAGTAAGCAATTGGCAATATTTATTGGATTAATTATTACCAACTGTATAATAATGGGGAGATTTGAAGCATTTGCTCTTGGTAATGGTGTTTGGAAATCTTTTCTAGATGGTGTTGGTAATGCTGCTGGTTATGGTTGGATTCTAATTGTTGTTGCTTTTATAAGAGAATTGTTTGGATCTGGTGAGCTATGGGGAATCCCAGTTATTCCTCAATTTATTTATGACTTAGGATACCAAGATAATGGTTTAATGCTTCTTTCACCTATGGCACTGATTGTTGTTGGACTTTATATCTGGATTCAAAGATATTATAATAGAAAACTAATTGAAAAAGATTAAATGGAAGACTTAGCTAACTTATTTATTAAAAGTATTTTTATAGAGAATATGGTTTTTGCCTATTTTCTGGGTATGTGTTCATATTTAGCAGTATCTAAGACAGTCAAAACTGCTGTTGGTCTTGGTTATGCTGTAATTTTTGTTTTAACAATTACAGTTCCAATAAATTACTTAATTAACTCTTATTTACTTGCCCCTGGAGCACTTACTTGGATTGGCCCCCAATTTGCTAATGTTGATCTATCATTTTTAACTTTTATAATGTTTATTGCTGTAATTGCTTCAATGGTTCAATTAGTTGAAATGATTGTTGAAAAAGTTTCTCCAAGTTTATATGGATCACTTGGTATATTTCTTCCGCTTATAGCAGTCAATTGTGCAATTCTAGGAGGATCATTATTTATGCAACAAAAAGATTTTATTAATACTCTAGAATCTGCAGTTTATGGTTTTGGATCAGGAATTGGATGGTTTCTTGCAATAGTTGCAATAGCTGCAATAAGAGAGAAAATAACCTATTCTAATATTCCAGATCCTTTAAGAGGACTTGGAATAACTTTTATTATAACTGGGCTAATGGCTTTAGGTTTTATGAGCTTTATGGGAATTAAATTATAAGAAATGGATATTAATGTAATTATTGCTAGTACTGTAGGTCTTTTTGTTATAACACTTTTATTAGTGACAATGCTTCTTTTTGCAAAAGCAAAACTATTACCTTCAGGTCCAGTAAAACTAATTATAAATGGGGAAAAAAATGTTGAAGTAAATTCTGGTGATACTCTTTTAACTACTCTTGGAAATAATAAAATATTTTTACCATCTGCATGTGGAGGTGGTGGTACATGTGTTCAATGTAAATGTCAAGTTGTTGAAGGAGGAGGTGAAATACTCCCTACTGAGGAACCTCATTTCACAAGAAAAGAAATTTCAGAAGGTTGGAGGCTAGGTTGTCAAGTAAAAGTTAAGCAAGACATGAAAATTGAAGTTCCTGAAGAGGTTTTTGGTATTAAAAAATGGGAAGCCAAAGTAAAAAGTAATTATAATGTAGCATCATTCATAAAAGAGTTTGTTATCGAAATTCCTGAAGAAATGGATTATAAAGCAGGTGGATATATTCAAATTGAGATTCCAGAGTGTGATATTAACTATAATGAAATGGATATTACATCTCATCCTGATGAACACCCAGATAATCCTCAAAAATTTAAATTGGAGTGGGATAAGTTTAATCTTTGGCCCTTAAATATGAAAAATAATGAAACTGTTGAGAGAGCATACTCTATGGCTTCATATCCAGCCGAAGGAAAACAAATTATGCTAAATGTCAGAATTGCAACTCCACCATGGGATGGTAAAAAAAATAATTGGATGACAGTTAATCCTGGTATAGCATCCTCTTATATTTTTTCAAAAAAACCTGGTGACACTGTTACAATTTCTGGCCCTTATGGTGAGTTTTTTATTAATGATTCTGATGCAGAAATGTTATATGTAGGAGGAGGTGCAGGAATGGCTCCAATGAGATCTCACCTATACGAGTTATTTAGAACTATTGAAACTGGAAGAAAAGTTACTTTTTGGTATGGAGGTAGATCAAAGAGGGAGCTATTCTATGTAGATCATTTTAGAGCTTTGGAAAAAGATTATCCAAATTTCAAGTTTTATATTGCTTTATCCGAACCCCTAGAAGAGGATAATTGGAAAGTAAAAGACTCTCTTGATTCAGAAGGAGATGGTTTTACAGGATTTATTCATCAAGTAGTTATTGATAACTATCTTTCAAAACATGAATCACCAGAGGATATAGAAGTTTATTTTTGTGGTCCTCCATTGATGAATGTTGCTGTTGCAAAAATGGCTGAAGATTTTGGTGTACCCCCAGAGAACGTTAGATTTGATGACTTCGGTGGATAATGTTATCTTTTAATCAATTAATTTTTTTATTTACATTATTCTTTATTTCAAGTTGTAATAATGCAAATGAATATAAGCGTATTCGTGGAAGTGCTCTTGGAACTTCATACTCTATAATCGTTGATACTAAAGTAAAAGAACACTTAATTAAAGAAAAGATTGATTCCATATTTGAGGTTGTAAATAATTCTATGTCTACATACATGGATTCTTCATTAATTTCAAAAGTTAATTTATCTGATCAGCCTGTTGTTGTAGATCATCATTTCATAAAAGTTTTTAATAAGTCAAAAGAAATTTGGTCTTTAACAGAAGGTTCTTTTGATCCTACAGCTGGTTCTTATGTTAATTTATATGGATTGGGCCCAAATACCATATATGAAAAGGTAGATGAATCTAAAATTGATAGTGTCAAAAAAATTGTTGGATTTGATAAAGTTTTTCTAACGAATGAAAATGAAATCATTAAGAATAATAAAAATATTTTTATTGATTTCAATGCAATAGCTAAAGGCTATTCTGTTGATTTAATAAAGGAACTATTTGAAGAAAATTCACTTGAAAATTTTCTAATTGAAGTAGGAGGTGAGTTGACCTCAAGAGGATATGCGGAAAATAATAGAAGATGGAAAGTTGCAATTCAAAATCCAATTGAAACTAACAGTCTCCATAATGAGATTTTTTTAACTGATAAGTCATTAGCAACTTCTGGAAACTACAGAAAATTTAGAATTGATCCCATTACTGGAGAAAGATATGTCCATATAATTAACCCTTTAACTGGTTCGCCTTTATCTAATAATATTCTAAGCGCTTCAGTTATTTCAGATAGCTGCATTGAAGCTGATGCATGGGCAACTTCTTTAATGGTAATGAATCCAATTAATGCTTTAGATATAATCAATGAAATTGATGGTATAGAAATACTATTATTGACCTCAAAAAATGACGAAATTTTTGAAATAAAATCTAATGGTTGGGACTTAGTTACTCAATGATTTTTTTGCAATTGGAATTAAATCATTTTTCAATAGACCATACTTAATAATAAACTCTTCATCAAAATTTTCTGTGTAGTTTATCATATCAACTTCAAATCCAACTTCTTCAACACGATCCTTAAAATCAATACCATATTCTCTTACATGGTCATATTGACCAAAATATTTTTCTCTATCAAATTGAGATGTTATATTAGAATCCTCAAATGTTTTTTTTCTATTTACATTAATTGGAACTTGCAGTATAGCTATTCCATTGTTATTTAAAACTCTATAAATTTCTTTCAATGCTTTTACATCATCTTCTATATGTTCAAGAACATGATTGCATATTACAAGGTCAAAAGAGTTATCTATAAAGTCCATTGATTTTATATCTCCTTTTATATCTGCTATTGGTGAATCAATATCAAATGTTAAATAATCCCAGTGATTAAACTTCTTAAATTTTTTATAAAATATTTGTTCTGGTGCAACATGAAGTACTTTTAAATTTGATTTTAAAATATTTGTTTCATTATTAAGATAAAGCCACAAGAGTCTATGCCTTTCTAAAGAAAGAGTTCCAGGACATAAAGCATTTTTTCTAATAGATTTATAACCATAGGATAAAAATTTTGAGTAAGTACTTTTATCTATTGGATCAATAAACCTTTTTCCTTTAAACAATATTCTTAGTAAAGGAGTTAAGTAAAAACTATATTTAATTAATAATTTTCTAGGCAGAAACTTCAATATGTATTTCATTAATTAAAGAAGTTTTTAAATCTATTTTCTTCATCTGAATCTATACCTAAAGCTTCGTATATATAATCAAAAGTTGAAAGAATTTCAGGCTTTCCATCAATTAACGCAATATTATGTTCAAAATGTGCACTAGGTAGACCATCCAGAGTAACAATCGTCCACCCATCTTCATCGAGATTAATTTTTTGAGTTCCTAGATTTATCATAGGCTCAATAGCAAGAACTAAACCATTTTTAATAATCTTTCCTACACCTTTTCTGCCATAATTTGGAACTTCTGGTTCTTCATGTAAATTTTCACCTAATCCATGTCCAACAAGTTCTCTTACTATACCATAACCATGTAATTTAATATAGCTTTCAATAGCATTTCCTATGTCACCAATTCTATTATTTTCAATCATAGCATCCATTCCTACATAAAGAGAATTTTTTGTCGCATCTAGTAGCTGATCAATTTCGCTACTAACCTCACCTACTTTAAATGTATAAGCATGATCTCCGTAATAGCCTTCATTTATTACTCCACAGTCAATAGAAATTATATCTCCTTCAATCAAAGGTTTATCACATGGTATTCCATGTACAACTTGGTTATTAACACTTACACATAATGTGTTTGGAAAATCATTATAACCTTTAAATCCTGGTATTGCATTATTATCTAAGATAAATTCTTCTGCAATTTTATCAAGAAACAAGGAAGTTATACCAGGTTTAATCTCTTTAGCCATCAGGCCAAGAGTTTTAGAGACTAGTTGTGCGCTTTCTCGAATTTTTTTTATTTCTTCTATTTCTTTTAATATCATTCGGAGTAGTAAACATGTTTATAATCCTTATTATTAATTATATTGAGAATATCTTTCTCTAAATTCTCTAATGGAAATTCAACTATTCTATTTTTTTCGCCAGATTCATTCAAAAAAATAAAAGTAGGTGTGTTAGTAATATTTTTTCCATTCTCATACCCACCAGAAGATTTTTTTTCAGAATTTAATAGAACTATTTTTAAATTATCCTCAGAAAAATTTAGTTCGTCTAAAATTTTTATTAATCTTGGTACTTCTCTTTCACTATCATGACATTTAGTGTTCATATAGATTTCTATTTGATATTCATAAATATTAGAAAAATCATTATTAAGGGTATTAATATCTAAATTGTAAGATTCATAATTATTTTCGAACCATTGTGTGTTTTTAGAATTAAATAGATAATCAATTGAAACAATACCCTCATTTGAAGAGTATTTTTCATTTGAAGAACAACCTAAAAATAATAATGTTGTAAATAATATGAATTTTTTCATAATAAAAGAGTTTTACCATTCATTTCCTTTGGCTTTTTAATTCCTATAATATCTAAGATAGTTGGTGCTATATCTGCTAAAATCCCATTTTCTATTTCTTTAGAATCTGAGTTTACAATTATTATTGGAACTGGATTTACAGTATGTGAAGTATTTTGAGAACCATCACTATTTTTCATTTTTTCACAATTACCATGATCTGCTATAATTATAGATGTATAATTAAACTTATTGGCTGTATTAACTATTTCTCCTAAGTAATTATCTACTGTTTCGCAAGCTTTTATTGTGGCTTTAAAATCACCTGTATGACCAACCATATCAGGGTTGGCAAAATTTAAGCATATGAATCCAAATTTATCTTTCTTAATCTCATTTATTACATTTTTAGACACATCTCCAGCGCTCATTTCAGGTTTTAAGTCATATGTTGCAACTTTGGGAGACGGACATAGTATTCTTTCTTCTTTCATAAAAGGTTCTTCATATCCGCCATTAAAAAAGAATGTTACGTGAGGATATTTTTCTGTTTCTGCAATTCTTAGTTGAGAAATATTGTTATTTGATATTACTTCACCAAGAGTATTTTTTAGTTTTTTATTTTTAAAAATTGGTTTTGCCACTTTAAAACTTTCATCATAGTTTGTTAGAGTGTAAAAATTAGAAATCAACGATTTCATTCCTAATTGAGTTTTATCTTCCTCACACAAAACAGTAGTCAATTGTCTTCCTCTATCTGATCTATAATTAAAAAAAATGACCGTATCATTCTCTTTTAATTGATGTAATGGATTTCCATTATTATCAGTTTTAATAATAGGTTCTAAAAATTCATCAGTTATATTTTTACTATATGATTCCTTAATTTCTTTTGTAAAGTTTAAAGTCTTTTTACCATTCCCATTACAGATTAAATCGTAAGCTTTATAAATTCGTTCCCATCTATTATCTCTATCCATAGAGAAATACCGACCAATTATAGTTGATAGTTTTCCGCCATTTTCTTTACAAAAACTCTCTAATGTTTCAATATAATTAACACCAGACTTTGGATCTACATCCCTTCCATCTGTAAACGCATGAATGAATATCTTGTCTTTTACATCTGAAAGAGAAACTATAATTTCTTTAAGGTGATCTATATGCGAATGAACTCCTCCATCTGAAACAAGTCCAATCAAATGAATATTTGATGAATTTTTTTTTGAATATGAAATTATATCTTGAAAATGTTCTTTAGTATGAAACCTCCCTTTTTCAATAGATTCATTAATCTTTAAAAGATCTTGTAAAACTATTCTTCCAGAACCAATGTTCATATGACCAACTTCACTATTACCCATTTGACCTATTGGAAGACCTACTTTTTCTCCATGAGTAATTAAATAGTTACTTGGATTGTTTTCTAATAGATGATTAAAGTTAGGTGTCTTTGCTTTATCAGGAGCAGAGACATCTTTATTCTTGGCAATACCCCATCCATCAAGAATTAACAGTAAAACTTTCTTATTCAATTTTTTTATTTAAAGATACAAATATCATCAAGTAGATTTGTTAATATGATTAGGAAAAAATATATTGTTGATTAATTATGATTCAAGGAACTGTATATAAATCAACTGGAAGCTGGTATCTGGTTAAAAGTCAAGATAAATTTTTTGAGTGTAGGATAAAAGGAAAAATTAGACTTAAAGATATTTCTACAACAAATCCAATAGCTGTTGGTGATCTTGTAATGTTTGATCTAGAAAATGATGGGAAAGGTATCATTTCAGACATACTACCAAGAACTAATTATATAATTAGAAAATCAGTTAATTTATCTAAACAACGCCATATAATAGCATCTAATATTGATATTTCAGTTTTAGTTGTTACACTTAATAACCCTAATACTTCTAGTAACTTCATTGATAGATTTCTAGTAAGTTGTCAAGCTTATGATATTCCAGTTATAATTGCATTTAACAAAATTGATTCTTACTCAGAAGTTGATAGATTTGAATTAGAGAAAATGATTAAAACCTATAAGAAAATTGGATACCATTGTGAATTAATTTCTGCTAAATATGGAAATGGAATAGATGAACTTATAGAGTTAATGAAAAGTAAGACTTGTATTATTTCAGGACATAGTGGAGTTGGAAAATCTACTCTTATAAACTCTATTTCTCCTAAACTAAGACTTAAAACAAAAGAAATATCCTCATCTCATAATCAAGGAAAACATACAACAACTTATGCTGAAATGTTTGATTTAGATGCAAATATTAGAGTTATTGATACACCTGGAATTAGAGGCTTTGGCTTAGTAGATATATCAAAGTATGAGTTGGGTGATTTTTTTCCAGAATTTCTATTGGCTAAACAAAAATGTAAGTTTAATAATTGTGTTCATCTTGATGAACCTGATTGTAATGTTAAAAAGAAAATAGAAGATGGTGATATATTTGAGAGTAGATATCTTACATATTTAGATATGTTGAAAGATCAAAATATTTATAGAAAACCAGATGAAAGTAGTAGTACAGAGAGTTAAAAGTTCTAGTGTTCAAATAGATCAAAAAATAAAAAGTGAAATTGAGATGGGACTTTTAGTTTTTATTGGTGTCTGTGATGATGATACAAAAAGTGATGTGGAATGGTTAGTAAATAAAATACTTAATCTTAGAATATTTAATGATAAACAGGGTGTTATGAATGAATCATTAATTGATGTTAATGGTGAAATTTTAATAATATCTCAATTTACTTTAATGGCATTAACAAAAAAAGGTAATAGGCCATCCTACATCAAATCAGCTCCACATAAAATTGCAATACCATTATATGATCATTTTGTTGAGATGTTTAAAGCCCGAATTAATGATAATGTTAAAACAGGAGTTTTTGGAGCTAATATGGAAATTAAATTAGTTAATGACGGTCCAGTTACAATTTTAATTGATACAAAAAACAAAGAATAAACTAAAGAATTAAAACTTCTTCTTCAAGTTCTATTTCAAAGTTACCATAAACTGTTCCTTTAATTTCGTTGGCAAAATGAAGTATATCTTTACCTTTTGCATTTCCATGATTAATTATAACTAGAGGCTGATTTGAGTATACACCTACATCTTTAACTTTTTTATTTTTAAAATTACATTGATCTATTAGCCACGCAGCAGAAATCTTATAATTGTTGTTATCAATTTTAAAGAACGGAATGTCTGGAAACTTATTTAGAAGATATTCATGTTTTGAAATGTTTACAATAGGGTTTTTAAAAAAACTCCCACAATTTCCATATGATTTTGGGTCAGGAAGTTTTGATTTTCTGATTCTTATTACTTGATCTGAAATCTTTTTTATTGTTAGTTCTTTACCTAAAAGATTTTCTTTTAAACCTTTATATTCTATGTTAAAATTATGCTTTGACTTTGTTAAAATAAGTTTAACTGAAGTAATTATTGTTTTATTTTTATATGTGGATTTGAATATTGAACTTCTATAATTAAATTCACATTCTTCTTTTGTTAACTCAAATTCATTTAGTGAATCTATCATTATTCCTTTACAGCTATGAAAAATATCTTTTAGCTCAACACCATATGCTCCAATATTTTGAATTGGTGCTGCACCAACATTACCAGGAATTAATGATAAATTTTCTACACCCCCAAAATTATTTTCTACTGCCCATAACACAAAATCGTTCCAACTTTCACCTGAAGAAACTTCTACTAAGACATTGTTTTCATCCTCATCAATCAATTCTATTCCTTTATTCTTTAAACTAATTATTATTCCCTCATATGATTTTGTAAAAAGTATATTACTTCCTCCACCCAAAACAAGCATTTTATCTTTTTGATTTTCTTTTGATAAAAAAGTGAAAAGATCACCTACTTTATCAATTTCAACCAAAACCTTAGCCTTTTCATCTACATTAAATGTGTTGAATTTTTTTAATGAACAATTTCTGACAACTTCCATGAATTAGCTAGTAAATTCTTTAAGACCTAAGTTAATTATATTAATTGCACGTTTAAGTTTATCTGAATTAAGAACAAACGCTATTCTGATTTCATCATGACCATTATCTTTAGAGCTATAAAAGCCAGAAGCAGGTGACACCATCACACTTTCATTATCTACTGAAAAATCAGTAAGTAAAAACTTTGCAAACTCTTCAGCATCTTTAACAGGCAGTTTAATAATTGAATAAAATGCCCCCATTGGATCTGAATATTTAATGTCTTGTAATTTTGACAATTCAGTTATTAAAACTTTTCTTCTGTTAGAATATTCTGTAATTACATTTTTAATATAATTTTTATCAGAATTTAATGCTTCATTTGCTGCAATAAGAGCTAATGTTGGAGGAGAAAGCCTGGTTAGAGCAAACTTTAAACATGTCTCAATAAATTCAGAGTTTTTAGATACAATAAAACCTATTCTTGCTCCACAAAGACTATATCTTTTTGAGGTTGAGTCAATTAAAATGGCATGATCATAAAATCTTTCATCTTCAAGAATTGAGAAGTGTTTTAAATTAGTATAAATGAACTCTCGATACACTTCATCAACAACAATAAATAAGTCATGTTTTTTTGCAAGCTTTGCAATTTTAATTATTTCATCTTTTGAATAAACATATCCAGTGGGATTACACGGATTACAAATAATTATTGCTTTTGTTTTTATGTTTATTTTATCTTCAAATGATTCAATTGATGGTAGAGAAAAATTATCTTCAATTTTAGAAGTAATTGGAATAACTTTTACATCTGAAGCTTGAGCAAATCCATTATAGTTTGCATAGAAAGGCTCGGGAATTATAACTTCATCTCCTGGATCACATATAGAGTTCATTGTAAAGGATAAAGCTTCACTTGCTCCAACTGTTGTTATTATATCATCCGGTTTGATATAAATATTATGACCAGAGTAATAACTACAGAGATTATTTCTAAAGTCATAAGAACCTTGAGAATATTCATATTTTAATAAATCTAAGTCAATATTTCTTATTGCATCAAGAGATTCAACTGGAGATTTAATATCTGGTTGACCAATATTTAAATGAAGTATTTCAACACCCTTTTTTTTTGCTTGATCTGCAAATGGAACTAACTTTCTAATTGGTGAAGGGGGGATATTATTTCCCTTTTTTGAAATTGTTGGCATTTATTTATCTTAATATTGCAAATATACTTCAAGGTATGTTATTTTTGTTTTAGATTAAAATATTTATGAAGTGATGCAGCTACCCCCAAAATATAACCATATAGAGACAGAAAAAAAATGGTATTCTTTTTGGATGGAAAACAATCTTTTCAAATCATTGCCGAATGAGAAGGAACCATTTACAATCGTTATTCCTCCTCCTAATGTCACTGGACTTCTCCACATGGGGCATATGCTAAATAATACTCTACAAGATATATTAGTTAGAAGAGCTAGAATGTTAGGTAAAAATGCTTGTTGGGTTCCTGGAACTGATCATGCATCAATTGCAACTGAGGCAAAAGTGGTTGAAAACCTAAAAAAGAAAGGAATAAATAAGTCTGATATTTCAAGAGATGAATTTCTAAAGCATGCATGGGATTGGACAGAAAAATACGGTGGAGGAATTCTAGAACAATTAAAGAAATTAGGATGTTCATGTGACTGGGATAGAACTAAATTTACTCTTGATGATGATATGTACGAGTCTGTAATAGTGGCTTTTGAAAAACTTCATGATAAAGATTTGATATATAGAGGGTATAGAATGATAAACTGGGATCCTGAGGCTAAGACTACAGTATCAGATGAAGAAGTAAATTATATTGAAGAAGATTCAAGTTTATTCTATTTAAAATATGTGATTGAAAACTCTAATAAAGAGCTTGAGGTTGCTACTACTAGACCCGAAACTATTTTTGGAGATACTGCTTTGTGTGTTAATCCAAAAGATGAAAGATATAAAGGTTTTATAGGTAAGTATGCAATTGTCCCGATATGTGGTAGAAAAATTCCAATTATAGCAGATTCATATGTAGATTTAGAGTTTGGTACTGGCTGTTTAAAGGTAACACCAGCTCATGATATTAATGATTATAATCTAGGTATTAAACATAACCTAGATACAATTGATATTTTTGATGAAAATGCATCGCTAAATATTAATGGTCTTCATTATGAAGGTAAAGACAGGTTTCTTGTTAGAAAAGAAATTGAAGTTGAATTAAAAGCTAAAAATCTTTTAGTTAAAAAAGAGAATTATATTCATAATGTTGGAAGATCTGAAAGAACAAACTCTGTCGTTGAACCAAGACTATCAAAGCAGTGGTTTCTTAAAATGGATGATATTACAAAACCTGCTATTGAAAATGTTCTTGAAAATGAAAACGTAAAATTCTTTCCAAGTAAATTTAAATCTACTTACAAATACTGGCTTGAAAATATTAAAGATTGGAATATTTCAAGACAGTTATCATGGGGTCATCAAATACCAGTATTTTATTATGGTCATAATGGTGACTATATAGTTGCAAAAAACAAAAAAGAAGCACTAATCAAATTAAACACAAAATCTGAAACTATTTATTCTGAAGATGACTTAAGTCAAGATAATGATGTTCTTGATACATGGTTTTCTTCTTGGTTATGGCCAATCTCAGTGTTTGATGGAATTAGAAATCCTGATAATAAAGAAATCAATTATTATTATCCTACTCAAGATTTAGTCACCGGTCCAGATATCATATTTTTTTGGGTAGCAAGAATGATAATATCTGGTTATGAGTTTAGAGATGAAAAGCCTTTTTCAAATGTTTATTTTACGGGAATAGTTAGGGATAAACTTAGAAGAAAAATGTCTAAACAATTAGGTAATTCTCCAGATGCAATTAAGCTTATAGAAGAATATGGTGCTGACTCTGTAAGAGTTGGATTAATGTTAAGTTCAGCTGCTGGTAATGATTTATTATTTGATGAATCTTTATGCCAACAAGGTAAAAATTTTACGAATAAATTATGGAATGCCTCAAGACTTGTTAATGGATGGGAAATTGATGTAAATAAATCACAACCTAAAGTAAATGAATTAGGATTAGAATGGTATAATAATAAGTTTAATTATACACTTGAATTAATAAATAAAAATTTTGATAATTATAGAATTTCAGATGTTTTAATGTCTTCTTACAGGTTAATTTGGGATGATTTTTGTTCTTGGTTGCTAGAGATTATAAAGCCAGATTATGGTGAACAAATTGATTTAAAATCAAAAACTGAACTAATAAAATTATTTGAAAAAAATTTAAAAGTTCTTCACCCATTTATGCCATTTTTAACAGAAGAAATTTTTCATAATCTACCAGATATTAATGCTATAAACCCCTTGACAACTAGTAGTTGGCCTAAATTAGAAAGCTATAAACAAAATACTGTAGATGACTTTGAAATAACAAAAGAGATAATTTCTCAAATTAGAAATTACAGAAAAGAAAAAAACATTTCTTTTAAAACATCTCTAGATCTATATTACTTACCGAATAAAAGTACCTTAGGAAATATAGAGATAATTAAAAAAATTGCTTCAATTGACATACTTAAAGAGTCTTCAAAAACTGATTTTGAAATGGTTAATTCTTTTTTAATAAAGAATTTTGAATTCTTCATTCCTCTTGAAGAAGGATTTGATAAAGGTGCAGAAATTGAAAAGTTAAAAAAAGAACTTGATTACAACGACAGCTTTTTGAAATCTGTACAGAATAAGTTGAAGAATGAAAATTTTATTAATAATGCTCCTAACACTATTGTTAATAAAGAAAAACAAAAGATTATTGATACAGAGCAAAAAATTAAATCTTTAAAGAAGTCAATATCTGATTTAAGCTAGTTAAGCTATTATTGAAATTCCTCCTACAACTCTATCTCCGACTTTAACTTTAACCTCTGTATCTATTGGAAGAAAAAGATCTACTCTAGATCCAAACTTAATGAATCCTGAATCATCTCCTTGTTTGACGTAACTATTCTCTTTAGCATAGTTCACAATTCTTCTAGCAACGGCCCCAGCTATTTGTCTATACAATATTTCGCCAAATTTTTTATTTTTAATTACAACTGATGTTCTTTCATTTTTTTCTGATGATTTTGG
>SGZE01000012.1 GCA_004214015.1 Flavobacteriales bacterium
AAAGGGGTCTGTCTCTGGATCTTCAACTGCTAATACAAATATTAGAGCTACTATTACTGGAACTATTCTTGAGATACCTATTAAACTAGGTGATCAAGTAATTGCAGCTAATAGCTTTAATTCTGGATCAACAGTTGCGATAATTGCAGATTTAAATAAGATGATCTTTGAGGGACAAGTTGATGAAGCAGAAGTTGGAAAACTAGAGGTAGGACAGGACTTAAGTGTAAGTATGGCTGCTATTCCTGATAAAGAATTTCAGGCAAAGTTAAAATTTGTTGCTCCTAAAGGTACTGAAGCTGGTGGTGCAGTTCAATTTAAAATTGAAGCTGATCTTACATTAGATGAAAGTTCATTTATAAGAGCTGGATACAGTGCAAACGGAACTCTTGTGGTTGATAATAGACAAGATATAATGGTTATAGCAGAGGCTCTTTTACAGTTTGATAGAAGAACTTCCGTGCCCTATGTTGAAGTAGAGACTTCTTCTCAAAACTTTGAAAGAAGAGATATAACTATTGGATTATCAGATGGAATAAAAGTTGAGATTTTAGATGGACTAGAAATGACTGACAAAATAAAGATTTGGAATAAAACAGAACCAATAAAGATTGAACCTGAAGAGTCAGCATTTGACTCTTTTAGAGAAGATTAATAAACTAAAAATAATGATAAAAAAATATATACTTTTAACTCTTTTTTCTTCAACTATAGCTTTATCTCAAACAAGTGATAATATATTGACACTTCAAGATGCGGTTGAGATGGCAATTGAAAAAAACATTAGTATTAAACAATCAGAATTAAACTTACTTAATTCTGAAATAAGTAAATCTGACGCTATTGGAAACTTCCTTCCAAGAGTTTCAGCATCAGCTAACCACCAATGGAACATTGGTAGAGGGATTAATATTACAACTAATGTAATTGAAGACATAACTACCTCATTTTCATCTATGAGTGCAGGTGTAGGTTTAGATGTCTATAATGGCTTTAGGAATGTTTATCAACTTCATAGAGCTAATCTTGAAATTCTTTCTTCACAGTTTCAACTAGATGACATGAAGGATGATATAAAGCTTTTAGTAGCAAACTCCTATTTACAAATTATGTTTAATAGTGAAATACTTAAAGTTCAAAAATCACAACTAGAAATTACTAAGCTAGAATTTGAAAGAACTAAAGATTTAATTGAAAGTGGAACATTTTCACCAAGACAAATTTTTGAAATTGAAGCAAATCTAGCATCTCAGGAACAAAGTGTTGTTCAGGCCGAAAATAATTTTAGAAATGCAAAGTTAAGTTTAGCACAACTTCTTCTAATTGATGATTTTGAAAGTTTTGATATTGCATATGAAGATTTTAGTGTTCCATTTTCAGATATACTAACTAAAACACCTAAGGAAATACTTGAAAAATCTTTAACCTTCAGAAATGATATTAAATTAGCAGAGACCAATATATCTATAGCTGAGAAGGATATTCAAATATCAAAATCTCAATTGCAACCAACAGTTAGTTCATTTTATCAATGGAATACAAGAATATCTTATCTAGATAATACCCCTAGCTTTGAAGATCAGTTTGATTTAAATAAAGGTCAAGGATATGGTCTTGCTTTAAATATTCCAATATTTCAAGGAAAACAGATAAGAAACAACGTTGAAAGAAGTAAAGTAAATCTTGATAGACTTCAAAATCAATATGAACAAGAAAAATTAAATCTTGAAAATTCAATTAATCAAGCCTATAATGATTTAAAAGGAGCTATTAAGCTTTATGAAGCTTCAAATAAAACCTTGGAATCTTTGAAAAATGCTTTTGAAGATGCTTCTGATAGATTTTTATTAGGTTCAGTAAGTTCTTTTGATTTTATTCAATCAAAACAAAGATATGAGTCTTCTGTTTCTGAAAATATTAGAGCTAAGTTTGATTATATATTTAAGCTTAAAGTTTTAGAGTTTTACTTTGGATTACCTTTATCAATTCCTCAATCTAATTAAATTGATATAGATGTCATTAATTTTAAATTTAGAGACATCTAGTAAAAACTGTTCTGTTTCTCTTTCTTCGATGGGGAAACTAGTGAGTCACTTTGAATTAGAGGATGACAAATACAGGCATAGTGAATTATTAACCTCTACAATTCAAGACATACTATTTAATGAAAAATTAAATGTAAAAGATTTAGATGCCATTTCAATTGGAGTTGGACCAGGTTCTTTTACAGGACTAAGAATCGGCTTTTCTGTGGCTAAAGGACTTTGTTATCCTCATAAAATAAAGTTGATCGGAATCTCAACTCTTAAAATTCTTGCAAATTCCTTAGATTCAAAAAGTGATAATATTATCGCACTAATAAACGACAAAGGAAATTATTTTTATTTATCAAAATATAATTCTGAATTAGATGAATTGATACCTCCAAGCATTGAATTTATTGATCAAGAATTTTTAAATAAAATGATTGATAACTCTACAACTATAGTTGTAAATGATATTAGTTCATATCACTTTATAGATAAAATATTAAATAAAAAAGTGAATTTGATTAAGAATGTAATTAGTTCATCAAACATGATAAGCCTATCTCAGAAGTTATTTAACAATAATAAATTTGAAGATATTGCATACGCTGAGCCTGTGTATGTTAAAAAACCTTATGTAAACTAGATTTAGTTTATTAGAATCCTAGCGCCTTTTTTACATCAGCTAAAAGATCCTTTCCATCTGCAAGAATAATTCCTCCATTTGGACTAGAGTCAATTACATAATTAAACCCTTGATCTTTTCCAACTTTAGTAATAGCATCTCTAGCTTTTTCAAGTAGTGGTGTCATTAAGTCCATTTGCTTCTTTTGAAGCTCTTGAGCAGCTGAATCTCTGAATTCTTGTAAATTTGTTTGCATACTTTCGAGCTCTTTCTGTCTAGCTTGATTTGTTACATCAGTTTGATTTGCAGCATCTGAAGAGTAGCTTTGAGCTTTTGTTTGAAATTCTTTAAATGCGTTATCAATTTGAGTCGTATAATCTTTTTCAAGTTTAGCTAGTTCATTTTGAGCAGCAATTACCTCAGGCATTTCGCTGATAAGCTGTTGAACGTTTATATGAGCTACATTTGATTGAGCAACTGAAGTCATTGGAGCTACAGCTAAAAATGTAGCAGTTATTAGTTTGAGTATCGATTTCATCATCTGTTATAATATTTACGGGTGCAATATCGTAATTTTTCTTTAAAAAACGATTAAAATTGTTGACCTATTACAAAGTGTGTTTGCCATCCTGATGCTTGTCCTGAATTAGAAAGGTCTGTTGAATCAAAACCGTAACCAAAGTCAATTCCAAGAAGACCAAACGCAGGCATAAATACCCTTACACCTATACCAGCAGATCTTTTAACATCAAATGGACTGTAATCTTTAAAATTATCAAATCCATTTCCTGCTTCAAGAAAGCTTAACGCAAAAACAGATGCACTTGGCTTAAGACTTATAGGATATCTAAGTTCCAATGAAAATTTGTTGTAAATAATTGATCCATCTCTACTTGAAAGTGATCCGTTTTCATATCCTCTTAGAGATATTGTCTCTCTTCCATCCATTGCATATTGCTGCATACCATCACCTCCTAAATAAAATCTTTCAAAAGGGATATAGCCTTTGTTACTATTATATGTTCCTAAAAAACCGAAATCTGTTTGTGCTTTTAAAACAAACTTCCCAAATAATCTAGTATACCAGCTACCATCAAATTTAACTTTATAAAATTCTAGCCATCTATACTTTGCTTGATCGATTTCAGCTTGGATAGGTTCCCCTCTATTATTTTGATACTCAGGTCTTTCGTTCATATCAGAAAAGTCATCACCTGTGATAAGAGAATAGGGAGGAGAAAATCTTCCACTAAGCGAAAAACTTGATCCACCAATAGGAAAAATAGGGTTTGTATATGTGTTATTTCTTGATAAAGCAATGTTATATGCTATATTATGGGACTCTCCATTTCCAAATGTAAAAAGTCCAGTGAAATAATTATTTAGATTGTAATATTGATATGATATTGATTGAGAAAGGACAAAATAGTCATCTGGTACTTTCAGTCTCTTTGCAATACCAAGGTTAAATCCAGCAATTTCAAATGATTGTGTTTTATCTGCTCTTCTTGTGAAATAATCATACCTATATTGTTTTGTTGATGAAAGTGAAAGTGAAAACTGAACAGGTTCTCTTCCACCAAACCATGGTTCAACAAAACTGAAACTTTTTGTGCTATAGAAAGAGCTTGTTTGAAGTCTAATAGCAAGAGTTTGACCGTCTCCCATAGGTAGTGGTCTCCAAGCTTTTTTATTTTTAATATTTTTTGTTGAGAAATTATTAAAAGAGAGACCAAGAGTACCAATAAAACCTCCACCTCCATATCCACCTTGTAATTCTATTTGGCTTGCACCCGCTTCAATTAATCCTAACTCAATATCAACTGTTCCCTGATTAGGATCAACATTTTTAAAATCAGGGCTTATCTGTTCCGCATCAAAAAACCCTAGCTGACCAACCTCACGAATAGTTCTTACAACTTTGTCTTTACTGTAAAGTTCACCTGGTTTTATCCTAAGTTCACGATATATTACATTATCATTAGTCTTAGTATTACCAACAACTGTAATTTTATTAAAACTTGCGAGTTTACCTTCATTAATTCGTATTTGAAAATCAATAGTATCATTTGCTGCACTTACCTCAACCGCATTTACTGATGAAAATAAATATCCGTTGTTTTGATAGAGATTAGATAAATCATTTGCATCTGGGTTGTCATCCTGAATTCTTTCTTTAAGAAGAACTCCATTATAAGAATCTCCACTTTTTATTCCTAATATCTGGTCTAATTGAAAATCAGTATATGAACTATTACCAATATAATTTATATCTCCAAAGTAGTATTTATTTCCCTCGTCAATACTTAAGGCAAGATC
The DNA here is from genome assembly GCA_004214015.1 of Flavobacteriales bacterium. GTDB lineage: Bacteria > Bacteroidota > Bacteroidia > Flavobacteriales > Flavobacteriaceae > Marisimplicoccus. The sequence goes on from SGZE01000012.1 coordinate 4,972, forward strand.
AATTGTTTTCTCATCATTTGTAATGATTGTATCAAATTCAATTCGTGCATCTCTGTATCCTTTTTCTTTGTAAAATGATATTAGATTTTCTTTATCGGTTTCATAATCGGATGCTATAAGCTTTGATTTTTTCCAAAATCTTAAAGGAAATTTTTTCTTAGTTTTTTTAAGCTTGGATTTTAACTTACCATCTTTAAATATCTCATTCCCAGAGAAGCTAATATTTTTTATTTTAATTCTTTCACCCCTATCAACGTTTATGTTAAGGTTTCGCTTATTTGAGCCAATTGAGTCAGGAGTAGAAACTATATTTACTTTAGAATTTAAAAAACCATCTTTTTTTAAATCATTTTGAATATAGTTTTTTGTATTTGTCAGAAAACTTTCTGAAAGTCTTTTTCCTTCTGATAATTCAGTTTCTTTTTCAAAAGTTTCAGCCTTACTTCTTTTTACACCATTTATGCTATAGTTAAGTAGTGTAGGAAGTTCATCAACATTTATCTCTAGTTTTATCTTACCGTTGTTAACGTCAGTAACATAAAGATTAACATCACTAAAAAGTTCAAGATTCCATAATTTTTTTAGAACTGCACTGACTTCTTCTCCAGGAACTTGAATGCTTTGTCCTTGTCTCAAACCACTATATGTAACAACAGTTCTATCGCTAAAGTTTTTTAATCCAGCTACAGTAATAGTATCAATAGTATATGTATCACCTTTTCTATAATCATTTTGTGAAAAAAGGAAACCTGTCGATAAAATAAAGACAGTAAAAACCTTTATTAAGTGAGATTTATAATTGTTTACTAGTTTTTCCAAATCTTCTTTCTCTGTTTTGATATTCAACAATTGCTTTAGTAAAGTCTTGTTCCGAAAAGTCTGGCCAATATACATCAGTAAAATATAATTCAGCATAAGCTATTTGCCATAACAAGAAATTACTAATTCTTTGCTCTCCACTTGTTCTAATAAGCAGGTCTACATCCGGCAAATTTCTGGTGTAAAGATGGTCATTTATTACGGAATCATCAAAATTATCAAGAGAAATTATATCATTTTTAACTTTCTCTGAAATCTCTTTAACAGCTTTAAAAATCTCTTGCTTTCCACCGTAACTTAAAGCAAGAGTTAATATCATTCCGGTATTTTTTTTTGTGTTTTCAATAATGCTATTCAATTCAGTCTTTACTTTTTCTGGCAAAGAATTTAAGTCACCTATAGCATTTAACTTAATATTATTATTAAAGATATCTTCAAACTCATCTTTGAGTGTTTGAACTAAAAGTTTCATTAGAGTATCAACTTCATCAGTAGGTCTATCCCAGTTCTCAACAGAAAAAGTAAATAATGTCAAATATTCTATTTTATGTTTATTTGCTTCTTCAACAATTTTTTTTACGGCGCTAACTCCATTTTGATGACCAAAAACTCTTGGCATTCCCTTTTGCTCTGCCCACCTTCCATTTCCATCCATTATTATTGCTGTATGCTTCGGAATCATTTTTATTTATTTAGATTTTGGTTTCTCATATCCTGACCCCAAAATAACTTTTCTCTTAACCTCTTATAAAAATTATCATTGTCAAATTTTATAGTACCAATAGTAAATCTAGCTTTAAAAATCTCAATTTGGTTAGAACAATTTGCGGAGTACATTCTTGAATCTACAGATAAATTTATATCACTATCTCCTTCAATGTCAATATTTATTTTTGAATTATCAGGAATAACTAATGATCTCATATTTATATTATGAGGTGCAATTGGATTTAAAACAATAACATTTGATTCGGGAGAAACAATCGATCCTCCATTACTTAAAGAATAACCTGTAGAACCTGTTGGAGTTGAAATTATTAGACCGTCCGACCAATAATTTGTTAAATACTTATCATTAATTTGACAAGAAATATTTAAAAGTGATGTCGTGTCTTTTCTTTGAATTGTTATTTCATTAAGAGCAAATGGGTAATCATAAAATGCATCATTTTGAGATTCTGATTTAACTTCTAGAAGAGTTCTTTTAATAATGCTGAATTTATTATTCTCAATAAGAGATATAGCCTCTTGAATATTTTCTTTTTGAATACTTGTTAAAAAACCTAGTCTACCTGTATTAATTCCAAGAACAGGAATATTTGAATCTTTAACATATGTTATAGATCTTAAAATTGTACCATCTCCTCCAATGGCAAAAACAAAATTAATATCATTTTCTATTGGCTTTTTTGAATCAAAAAAAGAGAATTTTTTTTGAGCTTCTTTACTTAGTTCATTTTTTATTTTAGAATCAATAACTAGTTGATTATTGCCTGAGATAATATCAATTATATCCTTACAACAATCAATTGAGGATTTGTTATGAAATGCTATGTATAGAGCTATTTTCATATCACAAAAATACAAACTTTATAACTTTATTAAGTACTATATTTGCAATTATGTTTATATATATTTTATGACAAGACTAAGCGTAAATATTAATAAAATTGCTACACTAAGAAATGCAAGAGGAGAAGATTATCCTAATTTAATAAAGACAGCTCAAGATATTATAAACTTTGGAGCTCAAGGAATTACAATTCATCCAAGGCCAGATGAAAGACATATTCGATACTCTGATGCTTTTGAGTTAAAAGAAAAAATTAATACTGAACTAAATATTGAGGGAAATCCAAGTAAAAAATTTATTGACCTTGTTAATACAATTAAGCCTGAACAAGTAACTTTAGTCCCTGATTCTGAGGATGCAATTACATCAAATGCGGGATGGAATACAATAAATAATTATTCATTTTTAAAAGATATTGTTAATGAATTCCATTCAAATTCGATACGAGTTTCAATATTTATTGACCCAGACATAGATATGCTTGAGGGAGCAAAAAAGATAAATGCTGATAGAGTTGAACTTTTTACTGGTCCTTATGCTAAAGTGTATAATATTGATAAATCAAAAGCGATTGAAAAATATATTCAATGCTCACAAGTTGCAAATGAAATTAATTTAGATCTTAATGCAGGTCACGATTTAAATCAAGATAATCTTGAATTTTTTATACAATCAACAAAAAACATTAAAGAAGTTTCAATTGGACATGCCTTAATTTCAGAGTCTCTATATAAAGGTTTACATTCTACAATCAAATCTTATCTAGATATACTTAAATGAAAATACTTCATTCAAATTTAATAGGAAACTCTGATAGAGATCTGTTTATAATTCATGGATTTTTAGGTATGGGAGACAACTGGAAGACACATGCGAAAAAAATTGCTGAAAAAGATTTTCAAGTACATTTACTAGATCTCAGAAATCATGGAAAAAGCTTCTGGAGTAAAGATTTTAGTTTTGAATTAATGGTTGATGATATATATAATTATGCTAAACATAATAAGATTAAAAAGTTTAGTCTTTTGGGCCACTCCATGGGAGGAAACGTGAGTATGTTATTCTCGCAAAAATATCCTGAATTTTTAGATAAAATAATTATCGTAGATATCATTCCAAAGGAATATAAACCTCATCATGAAAATATTTTAAATAGTTTAATATCACTTGATTTTAAAAAAATAAACTCAAGAAAAGATGCAGATTTTCATTTATCAAATTATGTAGAAGATGAAAGAGTTAGACAATTTTTATTAAAGAATTTATATTGGATAGATAAAGAAAGTTTGGGTTTAAAGCTAAATATTAAAGTTTTATCAAAATTTAAAAATAAATTATCCATTAGCCTTCAAAAAGATTTAAAATTTGACAATCCATCTCTTTTTTTATATGGTGAAAATTCACCTTATGTAGCTGAAGCTGATTTTCCATTAATTCAGAAACATTTTTCTAATATCCAAATTATTAAAGTTCCATTATCTGGTCATTGGGTTCATGCAGATAATCCATCTTTTTTTCTTGATAGAACAATTAATTTTTTAAATTGAAAAATGGAAAATCACAAAATTAGAAAAGCTAATTCTTCTGATGTAAAAGATATTTTAAGATTACTAATTGAGCTTGCAGTATATGAAAAAGAACCTAATGCTGTTAAGGTTACAGAGAGTGATTTAATAAGAGATGGTTTTGGTCAAAGCCCTAAATTTGAATGTATTCTTGCAGAGTTTAACTCTGAAATTGTTGGGTTAGCTTTCTATACTCCTAGATATTCAACATGGGTTGGAGATACTTTGCATCTAGAGGATTTAATTGTAACTCAAAAAATGAGAGGTAAAGGTTTTGGGATTTCTTTATATAAATCATTTTTATATGAAGCAAAAAAAAGAGGTGTAAATAGAGTTGAATGGTCAGTTCTAGATTGGAATAAGCCAGCTATTGATTTCTATAAGAATACAGGTGCAATAATTGATGGTTTAGATCAATGGAAAATAGTAAGAATGGATAAAGAAATTATTGAAAAATTCCTTTCAAATTAATTCTTCTTTAATAAAATTAATAATAAAGCTTTTTATCTGATCTCTTACTTTTTCAAATTCTTTATTATATAAACCATTATTTAATTTAGAGGGATCTGTAAAATTTTTATGTATTTTTTTGCCATTACTATTCGGTAAAACAGGGCAAGTTTCATTTGCATTATCACATACAGTAATTATAAAGTCAAATTTTTCATCTTTATATTCATCAATAAGATTTGAATTGTGATGTGAAATGTCAATTCCTATATCGGCCATGCTTTTTACAGCATTTTTATTTAATCCATGTTTTTCAATTCCAGCACTATAAATGGAAAATGAGTTATCTGTAAAATGATTTAAAAATCCATGAGCAATTTGACTTCTACATGAGTTTCCAGTACAAAGGATAAGAATATTTTTCATTAAAAACCTAGAGAAAATTGAGCAATATAAAAGAATAAGAATATTCCAAAAATATCATTTGCAGTAGTAATAAAAGGTCCAGTAGCAATTGCTGGATCTATACCTTGTTTATCAAGAATAATTGGTACAAAGGTTCCTACTAATGCAGCAATTATTATAACACCCATCATTGAGCCAGCAATGGTAAGGCTCATGAATAAATCTTGATTTACAATCTGCCCAAATATTACCAGTATAACAGACAATGCTAAACCATTAATTAAACTTAAACTAACTTCTTTTAATAGTCTATTTAATAAAGAGCCTTTTACCAAATCATTTGCAAGACCTTGAACAATAATAGCTGATGATTGTACTCCAACGTTTCCAGCCATAGCAGCAATAAGAGGAGTATAGAAAAACAAACTTCTTAAATCTGGCTGATTCATGATTTGTTCAAAATCTTTTAAGATAAAAACACTACCAAGCCCACCTAAAAGTCCTAAGAATAACCAAGGAAGCCTAGCTTTAGTTAACTGAAGAAGAGAATCATTAACCTCAACCTCAGATGAAATACCTGCTGCTAATTGATAATCTTTTTCTGCTTCATCTTTAATTAAATCTACTATATCATCAATGGTAATTCTTCCTAATAAAGTTTTTCTTTTGTTAGTTACAGGAATAGCTTCGAGATCGTATTTTGACATAATTTTTGCAACATCTTCACCTTCTTGATCAGCTGTAACGTAATCAACTTTAGGTATAAAAATATCTTTAACTTTTGATTTTGAATTTGCTGTAACTACGTCTTTTAATGAAAGCCTACCTTTTAATCTGTTTTTTGAGTCAACAACATATATTGAGTGAACTCTAGTTACATTTTTGGCTTGTTTTCTGATTTCATCAATACACTTTGCAATACTAAGATTTTCACTTACTTTAACTAGCTCTTTTGCCATTAAACCACCAGCTGTATTTTCATTATACTTAAGCAGCTCTTTTATGTCATCAGTTAATTCAGAATCTTTAATTTGAGAGAATACTCTTTCTTGTATTTCTTCAGGTAATTCTGAAATTACATCTGTTGCATCATCAGTATCAAGCTCTTCAATTTTTTCAGCAATCTCTTTAGCTGAAAGGTTTTCAAGAATTAATTCTCTTAAGTCTTCATCAATTTCCGCAAGAGCATCTGCAATTCTTTGTTTATCAAAAATTTTAACAAGAAAAACAACTTCCTTAATTTCTAGCAGTTCAAATATTTCAGCTAAGTCAGCATAATGAAGCTCATTAAGGTTCATGATAAGTTTTTCATTATCATTACCTTTTATAAGTTTTTTAATCTTATTTATTAATTCATCATTGACTTTAAATTGTCTCATCACTAATTTTTTGAGTTAATTTGACAAATTCTTCAACAGATAGCTGCTCAGGTCTTAATCCAAATATACTATCTTCTAATATATTTTCCTGTATGTCAAGCTTTTTTAGAGAGTTTTTTAATTTTTTCCTTCTCTGTTGAAAACTTAATTTTATGACTTTATCTAATAGATTAATATCACAGTTAAGATTTATATTTTTTTTTCTTGTCATAGAAATAACAGCAGAATCAACTTTTGGCTTTGGGAAAAACACATTTGGAGAAACATTAAATAAAATTTTTACATCATATAGAAGTTGAGTCTTAACTGAAAGTATTCCATATTTTTTAGTGTTATGTTTACTAATAATTCTTTCTGCAACTTCCTTTTGAAACATCCCAACTAGGCAACTAATAGATTTATAATTATCTATAGCTTTAAATAAAATTTGAGATGAAATATTATATGGAAAATTTCCAATAATTAAAATTTCACTTAATGATGGATAAGTAGAGAGAACATCAAACTTTAAAAAATCTTTTTCTAATATTTCAAGATTTTCTTTTTTAAATTCATTTTCAAGAAATAATATTGATTCTTTATCAATTTCAATTAATGTTAAAACATCTTTTAAGTATAATAAATATTTAGTTAACGCTCCCTTTCCAGGACCAACTTCAATAACTTTATCATATTTGCTGAAATCAACAGAATCAATGATTTTTTTTGATATATTTTCATCAATTAAAAAATGTTGACCCAGATATTTTTTTGGATGAACATTTCCTATCATGATATTAATCTATTATATCAAACCCAGTAAAAGGTACTAAAGCCTTTGGAATTTTGATTCCATCTTTTGATTGATTATTCTCAATTAATCCAGCCATTACTCTAGGAAGAGCAAGAGAGCTTCCATTTAAAGTATGAAGAAGATGATTTTTACCATCTTTATTTTTAAACTTAAGATTAAGTCGATTGGACTGATAAGTCTTGAAGTTTGAAACAGAACTAATTTCAAGCCATTTTTTTTGACCTTTAGAGTATAATTCAAAATCATAAGTAATAGAAGATGTAAAACCTAAATCTCCTGCACATAAGTTTAGAACTCTAAAATCTAGTTCCAGTTCAGATAATATACTTTTTATATGCTCTTTCATTCCAGTCAAAGCCTTACTTGAATTATCAGGGTGTTCAAGTCTGACTATTTCAACTTTATCAAATTGATGAAGTCTGTTAAGTCCTCTCACATCAGAACCATAGCTTCCAGCTTCTCTTCTAAAACAAGGAGTATAACCAGTAAGAAGTATTGGAAGTTCTTCAATGGATACTTTAGTATCTCTGTAGATATTTGTTAATGGAACCTCTGCAGTTGGAATTAAATAAAAGTCATCATTAATTACATGATACATTTGACCATCTTTATCTGGTAGCTGTCCTGTTGCAAAAGCAGATTGAGAATTAACTAAATGTGGAACTTGAAATTCAGTATAGCCTGCTGATGTATTTCTATCAAGAAAAAAATTGATCAGAGCTCTTTGAAGTTTTGCACCCTTTCCTTTATAAACTGGAAAACCTGAACCAGTAATTTTACTTCCAAGATCAAAATCTATTATATCTAAATCTTTGGCTAAATCCCAATGATTTTTTAAGTTATCTGGAATGTCTTTAATCTCTCCAGTAGAGAAAACTTCTACATTATCATTAACAGTAAAACCATCAGGAACATTATCATCTGGAAGATTAGGAATTGTTGTAATTAGACTTAAAATATCAGATTTTGTTTTATCAAGCTTATCTGATAAATCTTTAGATCTGCTTTTTAAATCTGCAGACTTACTTTTAAGATTTTCAACATTATCACTTTTGTTTCCTGATTTAAAAATTTCAGCAATTTCTTTAGAAATTGTATTTGATTCAAATAAAATTTGATCTAGTTCTTGTTGTGTTTTTTTTCGAATATTATTAAGTTCTATGATTTCATTTACGACACCAAGATTTTTAAATCCTCTTTTTTTGAGACCTTTTAAAGTTTTCTCTTTGTCATTAGAAATTTGATCGATTAAAAGCATAGATTAATTTGAAATCAAAGATAAAACTTATTTGTTTATTAATTTTAAACAATAATTCTCATCTTTCACTAATTGCTCTTTAAGAGCTTGTATTGAAGAAAACTTTTTTTCATCTCTAATCTTTGAAATCATTTTAATAGAGATTACTTGACCATATATGTCTTCATTGAAATTAAATAAATGAACTTCAATTGATTTATTTTTTGTTCCAATAGTTGGTCTATGGCCTATATTCATCATGCCGTTAAACAGCTTGTCTTTAATTATTGTTTCAACTAAATAGACTCCATCTTTAGGTATAATTTTATAGGTTTCTTCAATAAAGATATTAGCAGTAGGGTAGTTTATTTTTTTTCCTAATCCATCTCCTTTTACTACTTTTCCTGTTAGGTTAAAGTATCTTCCAAGATATTTTTCTGTAGTTTTTATATCACCCTGATTTATGGAATTTCTAATTTTTGTTGAGCTTACTGTAATTTTTTCAATTTCTTGTGCTTTAATTTCTTCAACTGTAAAATCATAATCATTAGCATAATTTTTAAGGTCTGTAACTGAGGCTTCTCTCCCTTTTCCAAATCTGTGATCATATCCAATAATTATATGTTTGATTTTAAGCTTATCAACTAAAAAATCTTTTATAAATTGATTAGCTGACAATAGTGAGAAATTTCTATCAAAAGGGTGAATTATAAGTGAATCAATTCCTATTTCATTTAAGTGAATAATTTTTTCATCTAAAGTATCAATCATCTTTACTTCATTATACTTATTTAATATTATTCTTGGGTGAGGGAAAAAAGTTAAGACAACAGAATTTAGATCTTTATTCTTAGAGGATTTAATTAATCTACTTAATATTTCCTGATGGCCAAGATGAATTCCATCAAATGTTCCAATTGTAACAACTGATCTTTTATCTTCATCATAATCTTCAATACTTCTATAAATTTTCATCAATAAAATTCTTCTTATTATAAAAATTCATTGTTCTTTCAATTCCAGTTTGAATAAAAGAAAATATTATATCAGTTGATACTTTAACAAGATTATTAATGTTTTCTTGCTCTGAATCAGTCCATTTGCCAAGAACATAATCTGTCATAGATGTTTTTGTATTATTGGATATGCCTACTCTAATCCTAGGATAATTTGAAGTTCCTAAAAATTCTTGAATATCTTTTAATCCATTATGCCCTCCTGCAGTTCCGCTTGATTTTATTTTGATATTTCCGAAGTAAAGATTTAAATCATCACAGACAACAAGAATATTATCATTACTAACTTTCTCTTTATTTTTCCAATATAAAAGTGATTTGCCAGAATTGTTAACGTAATTATTGGGTTTTATCAATATGATTTTCTTACCCTTAAACTTAGATTCTGCTCTTAGTGCTAATTTCACTGACTCAAAATTTACATTTAAGATATCTGAAAGTTTATCAAGAACATCAAATCCAATATTGTGTCGAGTATTAACATAGTCGTCACCAATATTTCCAATACCTATTATAAGATATTTATTCATATCAGACTTTGAGGTAAACAGTGATACGACTTTTTCAAAAAAGTACATTTTATAACAATCTTATTTAAAGTTAAGATTAATTATATAAAATTATTCTTTTGAATCATCTTTAGGAGTTTCTGCTGCTCCTTCTGCTGCTCCTTCTGCTGCTCCTTCTGCTGCTCCTTCTGCTCCTTCTGCTCCTTCTGCTCCTTCTTCAGTCTCCTCATCTTCAGGGAGTGCCATTGAAGCTCTAGATGTTCTTACTTGACATACAACAGTATTTTCTGGGTGAAGTAATTCAAAATCTTCACTCTCAAGTTGTGAGGTATAAAATTTATCACCTAACTCAAGCGAAGAGATATCTACATTAAGAGAATCTGGAAGATTACCAGGAAGTGCTCTAACTCTAAGTTTTCTTTTGTTTCTAGATAATACACCACCACTATTTAATACTCCAGGTGCTGATCCACTAAGTTCAACAGGAATATCCATTGTAACAGGCTTATCATCATGAAGTTCATAAAAATCTGCATGTAAAATTTTATCTGAAACAGGATGAAATTGAATGTCTTGAAGAATTGCATTTTTCTTATTGTCTCCGAAATCAAGAACAACTGTGTGAGCTGCAGCTGTATATACTAAATCTTTGAAACCTATTTCAGTTGCAGTAAAATGAAGAACTTGATCCCCCCCATATAATACACATGGAACAAGGCCATCTTTTCTTACTGATTTTGTACTTGTTTTTCCAGTAGCTTCTCTTACTAAACTTTTAATTTTTATTGATTTCATCTTTTTTTATTTTATAAATAGTTTGTCAATTGACTTGTTGTGATGAACATTATACATTGCTTCTGCAAATATTTTAGAGCATGTTAAATGTTCAACTTTTTTTGATTCTTTTTTAATTTCAATTGAATCACTTGTAATTAATTTTTTAAGTTTTGATTTTTCAATCTTTTCATAAGCATCACCAGAAAGCAACGCATGAGTACAGATAGCAATCACTGATTTTGCACCTTTTTCAATCATTAAATCAGCAGCTCTAGTTAAAGTTCCTGCAGTATCAACCATATCATCAATCAAAACAACATTCTTCCCTGTAACATCACCAATTAATTCCATATGAGTAATTATATTACCTTTTGATCTTTGTTTATAACAAATAACAACATCAGCATCCAAAAATTTAGAATAGGCATATGCTCTTTTGGAACCACCCATATCAGGAGATGCAATTGTTAAATTATCTATGTTTAATGATTTTAAATAAGGAACAAAAATTGACGAAGCATATAAGTGGTCAACTGGTTTCTCAAAAAACCCTTGAATTTGATCAGCATGTAAATCCATTGTTATAATCCTAGTTGCACCAGCAGACTCAAGAAGTTTGGCCACTAATTTAGCTCCAATTGGAACCCTTGGCTTGTCTTTTCTGTCTTGTCTAGCCCATCCAAAGTATGGAATAACAGCAGTAATATGTCTTGCAGAAGCTCTTTTTGCAGCATCTAGCATTAAAAGCATCTCCATTAAATTGTCTGATGAAGGATTTGTTGATCCAATTAAAAAAACTCTAGAACCTCGAACAGACTCTTCAAAGGAGGGTTGAAACTCTCCATCGCTGTACCTTTGGAAATATACACTTCCAAGATCTTGTCCAAATTGTTTTGCAATTTGTTTAGACAAAGTCTCACTTTGTGTACATGAAAATAATTTAACTGGCGTATTCACAATCAATTAATTGGAGTGCAAATTTATAAATAATTATTGTTCAGTATAATTTTATTATAAATTATTTATTGTAATGGAATTTATTAATTTTGAGCCCTTTAGCTTCGGTGGCGAAACTGGTAGACGCGCTGGATTCAAAATCCAGTTCCTTTTGGAGTGTGGGTTCGATTCCCACCCGAAGTACTTTCTTTAAATTTTCGCTAAATCAAAGTCAACATAATTGCTAATATTCATAGTGCTTCCAGCATCTTTAAGTGTTTTATGTGAACTACTTGATGTAATTCCAATTACATTAATACCTGAATTTTTAGCAGCCTTAACACCCTCTAAAGAGTCTTCAAAAATTAAACATTCATTCTTATTAATTTTAAATCTATCAATGGTTTTATTAAACATTTCAGGATTAGGTTTTCCATTGTCTACTTCATCTCCACATATAATACTATCAAAGTCATCATAGATTTCTAATTCTTTAATTATTAAAGAAACATTTTTTCTAATAGCGTTACTTGCTAACCCAACAAGTATATTTCTTGACTTTACATCATTTAAAAATTTCTTAAAACCTTTAATAGGTTTTATCTTTCCTTTGTATATTCTTCTGAAAATTATCTCTTTTTCATCACTCATTTTTTTTAATTCTTTTAAAGAATAGCGATCTCCATAAACAGCTTTCATAAGATCAAGTGTCCCACCACCTTTATAATCTTTTAGTTTCTCAGAAAAATTTTCAACTTTATTTTCATTAAAAAATATTTTCCATGCTTCATGATGATAGGGTAAGCTATCAACCATTGTTCCATCCATATCAAAGATTATCCCCTTTACCATTTTGTATTTAAATTATAAAAAAGTATTTTACTTAACGTTTTTTAGGTTACACTCAAATCTAGATAATATATTTTAATTAATTTAAAACAATAATGAATTCAAGACGTAGTTTTATAAAAAAATCATCTCTTATTACTTTAGGAGCCTTTAACCTTAATTTCTCACCTTTATATAAAGATATTAATGGTGTTGATATATCTGTAGTGACATATTCTTTTAACCCTGGAATTGAAGATATGAATATTATTATTCAAAATTGTTTAGATTCAGGTTCTGATAACCTTGAACTTATGGGTAATCACGTTGAGACAACAATGGGTATGCCTAGGTCAAAAAGATCACATGCTGAATGGAGATCAAATGTTTCAATGAAAGATTTTAAGAATGTAAAAAAACAGTTTAAAAATCAAGGCATTAATATTTTTGCATATAAGCCATATTGTATGGGGCCAAATAATTCGGATGGTGAGATAGAATATGCAATGAAAGCTACTAAAGCTCTTGGTGCAGACTATTTAACTGCCGAATTAACCACAAAAGAAAATACAAAAAGAATTTCTCAATTTGCAGAAAAACATAATGTAAATATCGGATATCATGCTCATTTGCAAGCTTCAGATACTGCATGGGATTTTGCTCTGAATAATTCCAAGAAAAATTTTATAAATCTAGATGTTGGTCATTATATTGCTGCTCGTAAAGAAAACACAAAAGAGACCTTATTGAATTTTATATTAAAAAATCATTCAAGAATATGTAGTCTTCACTTAAAAGATAGGCAAGCAGCTAAACCTTTAAATCTTGGAGCATCTGATAACCAAATATGGGGTAAAGGCGACACGCCTATTGTAGAAATTCTCCAATTAGTTAGGGATAATTCATTTAAGTTTACATCATCAGTTGAACTTGAATATAGAATACCTGATGGATCAAATAGAGTCGATGAAGTAATAAGATGTTATGAATATTGTAATCAAGCTCTTAATTCCTAATTTGAATGAGTAGAAAATTATTATGTGTTTTTCTCCTTTTTACTGTAAACATTTTTGCCCAAAATCAGGGAAATTTATCTGGAAGAGTAATTGATAGTGAAACTGGTTTTGGATTAGAGGGTGCAACTATTCAAATTCAAAATTCAGATTTTTATACAATCACAGATCAAAATGGTAATTTTAAAATTGCTGATATACCAACTTCCAGTTTCAATGTTACAGCAAGTTTTATAGGATTTAAATCACAAACTAAATTTAATGTAATTGTTAAATCAGCAGGAAATCAATCTTTGCAATATATTTTAAATCCTTCTTCTGAAATATTGGATGAAGTTATTGTTCTTGAATCACCTTTTAAAACATCTTTTGAAACCCCTTTATCAACTCAGACATTTTCTGCTGTAGAAATTGAAACTTATCCTGGAGGTAATAATGATATTACAAAAGTTATTCAAAGCTTACCTGGAATTTCACCTTCAATAGGAGGTTTTAGAAATGATATAATAATTCGTGGTGGAGGCCCAAATGAAACAGTATACTACTTAGATGGAATTGAAATACCTAATATAAACCATTTTAGTACACAAGGAAGTTCCGGAGGTCCAGTTGGATTGATAAATGTTTCATTTATAAAAGATGTAACTCTTTCAACTTCTTCATTTGGTGCAGAGTATGATAATGCACTTTCTGGTGTGTTATCTTTTGAACAAAAGGATGCAAATCTTGATAGAGTATCTGGGAATTTTAGAATTGGATCAAGTGAAGCTGGATTAACTTTTGAAGGTCCATTAAAATTATTTAAAAACAAAGAAACATCTTTTATAGTCTCAGTTAGAAGAAGTTATCTTCAGTTTATATTCAAAGCTATTGGTTTATCGTTTTTACCTGATTACTGGGATTATCAAATGAAAATAAATCATAAAATTGATGATTTTAATTATTTGAATTTCATTGGTATAGGTTCAGTTGATAAATTAACCGTTAACGAATCTGATGAATTTGATTTTGAAAATGAATCTCAAATCGAACAAATACCTATTATAAATCAAAGATCTAGAACTTTTGGTGTTTCATGGAAAAGACTTTATAAAAATCAAAATGGATTTTTTAACCTGTCTATTAGTAACAATAGATTAGATAATAAATTTGAAAGATTTCAAAATAATTTATCAAAATCAGATCCTTCATTTTCAAATATTTCTAATGAGGATGAGACTAAATTAAGATTTACTAGTAACCATAACACTAATAATTATAAATACTCATTTGGAGGAAATTTTCAATTATCTAATTACTTAAATAATACTCAGTATGATTTTTATAATATCAACTACAATACTAAAATAGATTTTATAAAATATGGAGTCTTTTTTAAATCATCTAAAGCGTTTATTAATGATAGACTAGGGGTCTCTTTTGGAGTGAGGTTAGATCAGGATAACTTTACCGAGAAGAATAACATTTTTGAAAACATATCACCAAGAATAGCTCTTTCTCTAAAAATATCGGATGACAATAAATGGAAACTAAATTTTGCTTCGGGTAGATATTTTAAGGTTCCAACTTATACTTCACTTGGTTTTAAAGACAGGAATGATATGTTTTTAAATAAAAATTCTAAGTACACAAGAAGTGATCATATTGTTGGAGGTTTAGAATTTAATTGGACAGAGTCTTCTAGGTTTACCTTTGAAGCTTTTTATAAAAAATATAATAATTATCCAATTTCTTTTGTTGATGGAGTCTCTATAGCTAATAAGGGTGCAGGTTTTGAAGTTCTTGGAAATGAAAGAATATTAACAGAAGGAAAGGGGAAATCATATGGATTAGAGTTTCTTTATCAGCAAAAACTTAAAAATAATTTCTATGGTATTTTATCATATACCTTCTTTTACAGTAAGTTTTCAGGGTTTGATAATATATATTTACCATCAGTTTGGGACAATAGACACCTCTTTTCTTTTACAGGAGGTTATAAGTTAAAAAAGAATTGGGAAGTAAGTTCTAAAATTAGATTTACAGGAAAAACTCCTTATGCACCTGTTGATCTAAACCTAAGCAATCAGTCATATCCAGAAATAATCCTGAACTACAGTGAACTTGGAAATTATTTCTTAGATCAGTTTACAAAGCTAGATTTAAGAATTGATAAAAGATGGAACTTTAAGTCAACATCTATGAATTTTTATATTGATATAGAAAATCTTTTAATGAGTGAAATTCCTGTACCGCCAGACTATGGACTTGAAAGAGATGAAAATCAAAACATTATTAATCCAAGGAACTTAATTGAAATTTTAAGTGAAAATCAAAGTTCACTAATTCCTAGTATTGGATTTGTTTTTGACTTTTAATTAAAAGGCGTTATGACCAGTAATATCATGGCCAAGAATTAATAAATGAATATCATGAGTACCTTCATATGTTATCACTGATTCTAGATTCATCATGTGTCTCATTATGCTGAATTCTCCAGTAATTCCCATCCCACCTAGAACTTGTCTAGATTCTCTTGCAATATTCATTGCCATATCAACATTGTTTCTTTTAGCAAGTGAAATTTGAGCTGAAGTTGCCTTATCCTCATTTTTCAGTTTACCTAATTTCCATGATAATAATTGAGCCTTTGTAATTTCAGTTAACATCTCTGCTAATTTTTTCTGTTGAAGTTGTTTTGCAGCTATTGGTTTACCAAACTGAACTCTTTCTAGTGAATATTTCAAAGCAGTGTTATAACAATCCATTGCGACTCCAATTGCTCCCCATGAAATACCAAATCTAGCAGAATCTAAACACATAAGAGGTGCACCAAGTCCTGATTTACCAGGCAGAATATTTTTTTTAGGAATCCTTACATTATCGAAGATTAATTCTCCAGTAGCAGATGCTCGTAAAGACCATTTGTTATGTGTTTCAGGAGTTGAGAATCCTTCCATACCTCTTTCAACAATTACTCCATGTATTCTCTTATTTTCATCTTTTGCCCAAACAACAGCTATGTCAGCAAAAGGAGAATTAGAAATCCACATTTTAGATCCATTTAAAATTATGTCTTCCCCATCACTTTTAAAGTTTGTAATCATTCCACTTGGATTTGATCCATGATCAGGTTCGGTTAGACCAAAACAACCCATCATTTCACCAGTTGCAAGTTTTGGAAGAAATTTTTCTTTTTGTTCTTCACTCCCAAACTTCCAAATTGGATACATAACTAATGAAGATTGAACAGAAGCAGTTGATCTAATCCCACTATCTCCTCTTTCAATTTCTTGCATCATTATTCCATAGCTTATCTGATCAAGACCGGCACCACCATATTTTTGAGGAATATATGGTCCAAACGCACCAATTTCACCAAGTTCTTTAATTAGATGTTTAGGAAACTCTGCTTTTTGAGCATAGTCTTCAATTATAGGACATACAGATTTAGAAACCCATTGTCTTGTAGATTCTCTAATTAACTTATGTTCTTCAGAAAGTAGGTCATCAATTTGATAAAAATCAGGTGAAGTAAAATTGTCATTCATTATTTGGAACTTTGATTACAAAAATATGAATTAAATATTCAATTAAATAATTTCAATTAATCCATCAGGTATATCAATGTGAATAATATTTTTCTTCCTATTGATTTTTTCAATTAAATCCTCGTGAATTGGTATCATTATTTTCTTAGAGTTAACTATAACTTCAAAAACTGGTTGTGGTAACTCACTATTAATTCCTTCGATTACACCAATTTTTTCAAATCCTTTGTATACGCTAAACCCAATGAGTTCATCATTAAAAAAGCTTTTATTATCAATAGGTTTATAGTTTTTAGATTCAATAAAAATATTTTTAAAGATTATATCATCAGCATCTTCCTCAGAATTAATTTCAACAAGTTTTAAAATCAATAAATTATTAGAAAATGATTTAATTTCTTCAATCATAAAGGGTATAAAACAATTATTTATATCAATAAATAGATATTTTATATCAGGAATTTGATCAAAATTAAATGAGGATACATTTATCTTGATAAAACCTTTATAACCATGTTTTGAAACTATAGTTCCAATTTTAACATGATCAGTATTCATATATGCTATAGATTATTTATCCTCTTCAGCAGGAGCTTCATCAGCAGGAGCCTCATCAGCAGGAGCCTCATCAGCAGGAGCCTCATCAGCAGGAGCTTCATCAGCAGGAGCCTCATCAGCAGGAGCTTCTTCAGCAGCTTTTGCTTCAGCAGCAGATTTAGCGTCCTCTAACTTTTTCTTTCTGTATTCTTCCTCTCTATCTCTTGCTTCTTTTTTATTTGATTCTAATGCAGTTTTTACATCTTCAATTTTTTTCTCAACTTTCGCACTTTTTTCTTTCATCCATTTATCAAACCTTTTCTTTGCTTCCGCTTCTGTAAAAGCACCTTTTTTAACTCCACCATCTAAGTGTCTTTTTAATAATACACCTGTGTATGATAAAATAGCTTTAGCTGTACTAGTAGGTTGTGCACCTTTTGCTAACCAGCTTAATGCAGAATCAAAATCCAGGTCTATTGAAGCTGGCTTTTGATTTGGATCATAAGTACCTATTTTTTCAAGATATTTACCATCTCTTTTAGATCTAGCATCGGCTGCTACAATCCAATAAAAAGGTTTTCCTTTTTTTCCGTGTCTTTGAAGTCTAATTTTTACTGCCATAATTTTAATATTTTGGGTGCTCGACCCATGTTACTAATTTAAGAATGCAAATTTAACAAAATATATCATACTATATAATGTTTAAGTTAAACTTGACTCAAATAATCATCATTTAT
>SGZE01000013.1 GCA_004214015.1 Flavobacteriales bacterium
TTTGGGAATACATTTCTAAAATTTCACCTCTCTTTGGATTGTTTTGTTCAGAGGTAATATTCAGGTTTATTTCTCTCATATAATCAGGATCATCTTTATTTATCCAATATGCAAGTGTGGTGCCTAAATCCATAAAAGGATCTCCTGTAGTACACATTTCCCAGTCAAGAACTGAAGTTACCGATAAAGTTTTTGAGTCAAGAACCAAATTATCGTATTTAAAATCATTGTGAATTAACGAAACATAAGGTGATTCTTTAATATTGTTGTTTAACCAATCCATGACAAAGTTTATTTCAGGAATATCATGGGTTTTTGAGTTTTGATATCTCTTTGTCCATCCCTTAACTTGCCGATCACAATATCCAACTGGTCTTCCAAATTCGCTGAGACCTATTTTTTCAATTTCTAATTTATGAAGCTCAACAAATGTGTCGACAAACTCAGATGCTATAAAATCATATTCTGTTTTTGTTGTTAGTATTTTTTTAAAATTATTACTCCTTAATACTGTTCCCCTAATTCTTTCCATTATATAGAAATCAGATCCTATAATGTTGATGTCATTACAATAATGAAGTGGTATAGGTGATTTTTCATAATTGTTTTTAAGCGCAGATAAAACTTTATATTCTCTGCTCATGTCATGACCTGATTTAACTTTTGCTCCAATTGGGGGTTTTCTAAGTATGTATTCTTTTTGATTAGATTTAATTAAATACGTCAGATTAGAAAAGCCTGATGGAAATTGAAGAATTTCAAAATCACTTTTACTTATATCTAAAAAATTTGATAAATAATTAGAAAGTTCTGCATTATCAAGCTCTTCGCCTTCTCTTATTTTTGTTGGATTGTCATTAAATGTTTCTGACATTATGGATTTGAATAATGAGCTTTATTTTTTATAAGATTTTAAAATAAGTCTAGCCAATCGGCTTTTATGAACCTCATCTGCCCCATCATATATTCTTGCAGCTCTTTCATGCCTATAATAAGATGATAAAATTATATCATCTGTAACACCTAATGCTCCATGGACCTGAATTGCATAGTCAACAACTTTTTGAAGTACATTAGCGCAATAAAATTTAATGATAGATATTTCTGATCTTGTTTTATATGTTCCCTGAGAATCAATTTTTTTGGCAGCGTCTTGCACAAGTAATCTTGCAGCATTTATCTCGGCTCTTGACTCTGCAATCCAGTTTTGGATAGTCTGTTTTTCTGACAACATTACTCCTGGAGCTATTTCTCTCGAAACTGCTCTTTCACACATGAGATTAAACGCTCTTTCACACATTCCAATCCACCTCATACAATGATGAATTCTTCCAGGCCCTAATCGTTTTTGTGCAATTGCAAAGCCTTCCCCTTCGGATCCTAAAACATTTGTGATTGGAACTGAAACGTTATTAAATTTAATTTCCGCATGACTTTCCCATCCTGCCCCTGGATGCCCCATAATTGAAACATTTCTAACAAATTCAACGCCTTCTGTTTGCAATGGAACAATAATTTGACTAGCTTTTTTATGAACATCCTCTCCTTCTGGATCAGTTACTACCATAACTATTGCAAAAAATGCTCCGTCAAAACTTGAGGTAAACCATTTATGTCCGTTTATAATATAGTTTCCATTTTCTTTTTTTGCAGTTGTTCCCATCCTTGTTGGATTTGAGCCAGCATAATTAGGCTCTGTCATTGCAAAACAACTTCTAATTTTTCCTTCTAAAAGTGGTTGAAGATATTTTTCCTTTTGTTCTTTAGTGCCAGTCTCAATTAAAACTTCCATGTTACCAGCATCAGGAGCTTGGCAATTAAAAACATAAAATCCATAGGGACTTGCACCAAGTATCTCGCTAACCTCACCATGTTGTTCTAATGTTAAACCTAAGCCTCCATATTCTTTAGAAACCTGGGGCAGCCAAAACCCCATCTCTTTAACCTTATCTCTTAATTCGTTTAGTTTGGGTAATTTTTCACTCCACTCAGAATTAACAATCCATGGTTCAAGCGAAATCAACTCATTATCAATAAATGTTTTAATTTTTTGTTTTACTTCTTTAAAGTTCATTTTTAATACTTAAATAAGTTTAATTTTTAGTTTGGAAGTGAATATATCAATGAAATTATCTCAGCTACACAAACAGGCTTAGCCTCTCCTTCAACTTCAAATATAATTTTTAATGTATATTTTGCTCCACCTGAAACCTCCTCAATATTTGTTAAGGATACCTTACCTCTAAATTTTGAATCTGCAGGAGTTGCGTTTGGGAATCTTACCTTCTCAAGTCCGTAGTTTACTGCTAATGCTATGTTATTAAGTTTTAGTGTTTGAAAAACAACCTGTGATGCATAGGATAGTACATGAAAACCATGTGCTATAGTTTTTTTATAAGGTGAGTATTTTGCAGCTTTTTCTTGATCTATGTGAATCCACTGTTTGTCTTGAGTTAATTCTGCAAATGAATTTACTTTCTCTTGTGACATTTCAAACCACTCGGAAATACCAATTTCCTTTCCAAGATATTTGTTTAGATCTTCTAAATTTTCTATTTCTGTTGAATAAGGTTTTTCCATAAAATAAATTAATTAATCATGTATCCTCCATCTATATTAAATGTCTCTCCTGTTGTATAACTTGATGCCTGAGAAGCAAGATAGACAGCAATCCCTGAAATTTCTTCTGGTTCAGCTGCTTTCCTAATTGGTAAATCTTTCAACCATAATTCTAACATCTCTTCGTTTTGCCATAAAGCAGAACTTAATTTTGTTTTTATTAATCCTGGGCATATTGCATTAGACCTGATGCCATACTTACCCCACTCTTTTGCTTGAGATTTAGTTAACATACTAATTGCAGCTTTACTAATTGAATACACTCCTAGTCCTTTATCTGGCTTATGTCCTTCAACAGAAGAAATATTTATTATAGAGCCAGATTTGTTGTTTTTCATATGCTTCATTGCCATATTAGAAAGCTTAAATGCGGCTTTTACATTAATATCCATTATTTTATTAAAAAGCTTTTCATCCGCATTTTCAAGTCTATCAAAAACAGGATTTATTCCTGCATTATTAACTAGTATATCTATTTTATCATATTTTTTTATTGTTGTGTCAATAAGGTTTTTCAAGTGATCTTCTTCTCCAACATGACATTCACATGCAAGTGCATTATGTCCATTTTTTGTAATTTTATTGGCTATTTCATCTACTGCTTCTTTTGATCTACTGCTAACAACTACGCTTGCTCCAAATTCTGCAAGTGCCTCTGCAATTGACGCACCAATACCTCTGCTTGCTCCTGTAACAATTGCAACCTTGCCTGATAAATCAAATAGTTTTGTATATTTTTTTGTCATTTTAAATACAATTATGTGAACGTAATATACTAATTGATTTAATTATCCTTATAAGAATGTAAAATAAATACAGAAAAAGATTTTTTGATAAAGTTTAATGAGGTTGTATGTTTTTATAGATGAAAATATTCTTATATATTTAGTAAAAACTGATCTTTAATAAATAAGATAAAGAACGGAAAATAATAAAAACCAAATAATTATGAGTGCAAATCAAGAGCCATTTGAACTTAACTTTTACAAATGGGAAAAAGAGTTTAAAGATAAGCCATACCTAAGACAACCTATAGGTGAAGAATGGGAAGAATATACATGGGGTCAAGTTGGAGATATGGCCAGACGATTAGCCTCTGGGCTTAAATCTCTTAATCTTAGAGAAGGTGCGCATATAGGGATTTATTCAAAGAATTGTAGAGAATGGATTATTTCAGACCTAGCAATTGTAATGGCTGGATATGTTTCAGTTCCTTTCTTTCCCTCTTTAAATGGCAAAGAACTTTCATACATAATGGATTATGGAGATGTTGATGCACTTTTTTTAGGTAAAATTGAGACATGGGATGATATAAAAAATGACTTGCCTAAAGACATGCCTATGATTACGTTTCCTAATTATGCTGGCTGTTCAAATGTTGATATAGGTCATAAATGGCATGAATTTATCGATAAGCATGAACCGATAACCAACCCTCATAATCCTAAATTATCTGATTTATGGACAATAATTTTTACCTCTGGTACGACAGGAAATCCAAAAGGAGTTATGCTAACTTATCAAGCAATTGATGGAATTAAAGTTGTATTAGATGACCCTAATAATCCATTGGGAATTAAACATGATGGTAATAATGATTTTATATCTTATCTTCCACTAAACCACATTTTTGAAAGAGTAGTTATTGAATGGACATCATTTAGATATGGTGGGACCATTTCATTTGTAGAGTCGATAGAAAAGTTTGGACAAAATCTTAAAGATGTTCAACCACATGTTTTCGCTGCTGCTCCAAGAGTGTGGACAAAACTTCAAATGGGTATTCTGTCTAAATTTCCTCAGAAAAAATTAGATACATTACTTAAAATTCCATTATTATCAGGACTACTTAAAAAACTTTTAAAGAAAGGACTTGGGTTTAGTAGATCTAGAGTAACTGTATCTGGTTCAGCTCCAATGCCTGTAGAATTAATTGAATGGTTTAGAAAGATTGGTGTATATATAACCAATGGATATGGAATGACTGAGAACTGTGCAATATGTAGCTCTGTTGATGGAAAAGACTTTGGAAAGTTAAATACTGTTGGGAAGCCTCAAAAAGGAGTTGAACTTAAAATTGATGAGGAAACAGGTGAAATACTTATGCGAGGACCATTCGTAATGGTTGGTTATTATAAAAATGAGGAGTTATCAAATCAAACATTAAGAGGAGGATGGCTTCACACAGGAGATAAAGGTTTCTTAGATGATGATGGATATTTACATATAACAGGAAGAGTAGCTGATAGTTTTAAAACTTCAAAAGGAGAGTACATCGAGCCACTTACTTTGGAACAATATTTTGTTAATATTAATGAAATAGAAGAAGTTTGTGTTGTTGGTCTTGGAATTGCTCAGCCCCTTTGTCTAATTCAGTTGTCCGAAATTGGTAAAAAAGCTTCAAAAGAGGCTCTGTCAAAAATGTTAACCGAAACACTTAATACAGCTAATAACGAGCTTGTTAACTATAAAAAAATATCAACATTGATAGTTGTAAAAGACGAGTGGAATCAAGAAAATGGTATTGTTGGACCAACTCAAAAACTTAAAAGAGGGGCTATTGAAGATCTTTACTCTGGAAGCTACCTTAAATGGCATGAATCAAATGAAAAATTAATCTTTGAATCATCGTCAAATCAGTCCCAAAGATTTGATTCATACTCATAAGACTAATTCCAATCATAGTTAATGATATCACCTGCATTTGGTAGGTGAAAAAAATTATATTAACTTGGATTCAAATCAGATCAAGTATTATGGGTCTCTAGCCTGTTTTTACTGGCCTTTCCACCATACTTGCATTAAATTATATAAACTAGTTATAGAAAAGAATTATCTTTGACGTAACAAAACCTAATTAATATGAAAAATATTTTAAACAAGTATTATTTAGCCTTTATGGCTGTAATTCTATTTGGTAGTGTTTATTCACAAACTCAAATATCTGGTTCAGTGATGGATTCGGATAGCATGGAAGCAATTCCTGGAGTAAACGTTATCATTGATGGCACAAACATTGGAACTGTTACAGATTTCGATGGAAATTTTGTCATTAATACAAGTCAAGGTGCACCCTTAACTCTTATTGTAAGCTATATGGGATATAGTGCAGAAAGAGTTGATGTGACATCTGCAAGTCAAAATATAAATGTAATGCTTAGCGCAGGACAAAACCTTGAAGAGGTTATTATTTCTGCATCAAGAAGTGCTCAAAAAGTTACTGATGCTCCTGCATCCGTTAGTGTAATTTCTTCTAGGCAGATTGAAAATTCAGCTCAAGTTGCTGAGCCTTCAAGAATTCTTGTATCTGTGCCTGGTGTTCAAATACAACAACAAACTGCAAACTCTCTTAATGTTGAAATGAGAGCTGGATCCGGAGTTTTCGGAACATCTACTTATATAATGAGAGATAATAGAGGATTAATAACTCCTGCTGCAGGAACTTTCTTTAGTTTCCAGCAAGGTCTTTCTAACTTAGATTTAGCCTCTGTTGAAATAGTTAGAGGTGCTGCAGGTGTATTATATGGGCCTGGTGTAACGTCGGGTGTAGTTCACTTTAGATCAAAAAGTCCTATTGATTATACTGGTAATGCTGTTTCAATGTGGGGTGGAGATCTAAATACTTTTGGTTCAGAGTTTAGAATTGCGAGAGCAAATGATGATAAGACTTTTGGGTGGAAAATTAATGCTAGACTAAATTCTGGTGATGATTTTACGTATGATGATGAAGCTTCATTAGCTGCTAACGTCGGTGGAATAAAAAGTATAATTAGACAACCTGTTATTACAAATATGGCAGTTGACCCTCTTTTATCTCAAAATGGATCTGTACTTTATGACTTTACAGGAGGAAACTCTATTATAGATAACTATAGCAATGTTGCTATTGACACAAATTTAGAGTGGAGACCAAGTGATGATACAAATTATCAAGTTAGTGCAGGTATGACTAATGGTGGTGGTCTATTCTTTCAAGACTTAGGTATTGGGTATGCTGATGGTAGTACATATTGGGGTCAAGTTCAGGCTACAATGGGTAACTGGTATGCTCAAGCTTTTATAGACCATAATGATGGTGGTGGAACAGATAATCCAACATTCTTGTATGGTACAGGTTTACGTCAGGTAGCCAAAAGAACAACAATGGAAGCTCAAATTCAGTACAACTTTGATATGCCTTGGCTGTTTGATTCAGAATGGACTGTAGGATATGATTATAGAAATACTGATTCTGACTCTGAATATACTCTATGGGGAAGAAATGAAGATTCTGATGACTATATAACCAATGGTATTTATGGTCAAGGAACTCTAACAATGTCTGAAAAAGTAGACCTTGTAGTTGCTGGTAGATATGATCAAGCTAGTTTTATTAGCGCAGGAGAATTTGCTCCTAGAGCAGCTCTTGTATATAAGCCTTCTGAGAAAACGACTTGGAGACTTGCCTATAACAAAGCTTTATCTGGACCTAGTGCGCTTCAAATGTATATTGACTTCCCAGTAAATGTTCCGGCACCTGGAGTTTTAGATGCATGGTTAAGTGGACAAAGTACTGCACAGCGTTTTGCTGATCCAGCAAGCCAAGTAATTGATTTAGCAGGGATTCCTGTTGATCTTCCTGTTTCAGCTGCAGGTGGTGGATTACCACTGGCAATACCATATGGTGCTGTTGCTGGTGCTTCTCTTGCAGGTTTATATGCACAGGCTCCTACGCTTCAACCTTTATTAACACCATTTTTTGCAAGTTATATGGGACCGTCTGGTGGCTCAGGGGTTTTAGCTCCTTATGATTTATTCGAACCTACTCAGACTACTGGTAACAGAAATACAAGAACTGGAAGATTCAGCTCTGTAGAAAACTTTGAATTAGGGTTTACTAGTGTTATTGGTAAAAAGTTAAAAATTAGTGCTGATATATATTCTTATGTAAACACTGGATTTACAAACTTTAGTGCAATCGGAGATGCATATGCATTAGTTGGATCAGACATACCAGGAGATTTAGGAGCAGCTGTTGCTGCTGATGCTACTGCGTATGTTACTGGTGCTATAACTGCTGTTACAACTCAGACTTATCAAGGGCTTGCTGCACAGTTAGGTTTACCTTATAGTGTTGTTGCCTCTGGTGCTCTTGCAGGTGCGGGTGTACCTTCACTTGACGCTTCAATTGCAGGTGGTGTAGCTCAAACTTTAGGTGGAATTAACAGTGCATTTAATGCGGGTGGTCAAGGTTTCGTTGGTCTATTAGGTCCATTATTTGGAGCGATAGGTGCTGTTGAATCTGATAGAGTTCCTCAAGGAGATGGAATTACTCACATTTCAACAGGATATATTACTCAAGGAGATGCTAAAAGATCTCACTTTGGTGGAGATTTAAGCATGGATTACTTTGCTAACTCTGACTTAAGACTTTGGGCAAATGCTTCATGGTTAAGTCAAAACGAGTGGATTCCTGGAGAAGATAATGATGATGATTTACTTAATACATCATATCTAAATGCTCCTATGTGGAAATATAGAATGGGTGTGGACTACACTCCTCTAAGTGGTATTAACTTCTCAGTTTCATTCCAACATGATGATAAATTTAGATCAGTTCAAGGATTCTGGAATGGTATGGTAGAAGCTAAAAACTTAATTGATATGAGTATAGGATATAGATTTAGTCCAGGTATGAGATTTGATGTATCTGCTACAAACCTTACGGATAATCCTTACAAGACATATCCAAATTTACCAACTATTAGAAGAAGAGTCTTAGGTAAACTAACTCTTAACTTCTAGATAATCACAATTTTATCATAAAAAGAGCAACTTTGGTTGCTCTTTTTTTTTGCATAAACTTTTATGTAACTATATTTGATTTTTGCCCGTTAAAATGAAAAAAGTAGGTATTGATTCTCTTGCGTATTATGTTCCTTCTCTTTATGTAGATATTGAGGAGTTGGCTGCTAAAAGGGATATTTCAGCTGAAAAATTAGTAAAAGGTTTGGGGTTAAAAAAAATGGCAACTCCTGATTATGACGAAGATTCTGCTTCAATTGCAGCGAACTCCTTGTACCGTTTAATCAAAGAAAACAATATTGATCCAAGAGAAGTTGGAAGAGTATACTTAGGAACAGAAAGTGGTGTTGATTCTTCTAAACCTACTTCATCATATGTTGTTGAAATTTTGGAAGATGTGTTTTCAGAACAATACGGGGAAAGATGTTTTAAGAACTGTGATATAGTTGATCTTACTTTTGCATGTGCAGGTGCTGTAGATGCACTTCAAAACTGTTGTGACTGGGTTAGAAATGGTGAAAACAGAAAAGCAATTGTTATAGCTTCAGATATAGCAAAATATGAATTAAACTCCACTGGAGAGTATACCCAGGGAGCTGGATCAGTATCTATGTTAATTTGTGAAAATCCTTCAATTATTTCTTTCAATGGGTCGTGGGGTGTTTCAACAAAAGGTATTGGCGACTTTTTTAAACCTAGAAGAACTTTTAAGCGATCTAATATTCTTATTGAAGCTGCAAAACTTCTTAATAAAGAGATTTCTTCAAATGAAGCTGAAACATTACTTGCAAATTCTGAATCTAAATTTTGGTCAGATTCAAATGAAATAGTTGAAGTTTATAAAGAAGAACCAATATTTGAAGGTCAATTTTCTAATGAAAGCTACCAAGAAAGAGTCTATGAGGCAATTGAAAATTTTAATGAACAGAATAAGAGAAATATATTAAGTGACTGGGAAAATATAATTTTTCATCTACCATATGCATTTCATGGAAGAAGAATGATAATAAATAAGTGGTTAGATTGGATGAATGAAAATGATAAGATTGATGAGATTTATTCAGAGATTGGGAAACCAGAATCTAATCAAGATAAAGATTGGTTGAAAAAAGTATCTAAATCTAATCTTTATAAAAACTTTGTAGAAGATAAGATAGCTCCAGGTGAGATGGCTTCTTCGGAAATCGGCAACATGTACACTGCTTCTATATTTATGTCCCTAATAAGTTCGCTTGTTGATGCTAGCAATAATGACAAAAAGTTTGAAGATAAAAAAATTGGATTCATTAGTTATGGGAGTGGCTCCAAAGCAAAAATATTTGAAGGAACTGTTCAAAAAAATTGGATTGAAAAAACAAATACTATCAAACTATTTGATGGTTTAAATAAAAGAAAAAAAATAAGTATTGATATCTACGAAAAACTTCATAACAGAAAGATAACATCAAACATAAATAATAATGACGGTGTTATAAAGCTTAATAAAATTTCTGATGGTGAGTTTACAGAAGGTCTCAGAAATTATCTTAAATACTAAATTGTAAATGAATATTCTAGTCTGTATAAGCAACGTCCCCGATACAACATCTAAAATCAATTTTGTTGAGAATGACTCTAAATTTGACTCAAATGGTGTTCAATATATTATTAATCCTAATGATGAGTTTGGTTTAACTAAGGCAGTTTGGATGAAAGAGTCCAATGGGGCTAATGTTACAGTTCTTACAGTAGGAGAACTATCTGCTGAAACTATTTTAAGAAAATGTTTAGCAATTGGAGCTGATAAGGCAATTAGAATAGACTGTGAGGCTAGTGATGCTTACTCAGTAGCGAAGGAAATTGAAGCTCATTGTCAAACAATTAATTATGATCTAATAATTTGTGGGAGAGAGTCAATTGATTACAATGGTGGTTTAGTTCCTGGACTTTTGGCAGGATTTTTAGATTATAATTTTGTGACTAATTGTGTCAGTCTTGAGATAAATAATACAAAGGCAACATGTGCAAGAGAAATTTCAGGTGGAACTGAGATTAGTGAATGTGAGATTCCATTAGTAATTGGATCTCAAAAAGGGCTGGTTGAAGAAAGTGATCTAATTATTCCAAATATGAGAGGGATTATGATGGCAAGACAAAAGCCTCTTGAAGTTATTCAAGCAAAAAACATTAATGCAAAAATTAAAGACAAAAAGTTTCATAAACCTGAAGCTAAAAGTGAGGTTAAGCTTGTTAAGCCTGATGAACTTGATAAACTTATCGATTACCTAGAAAACGAAGCAAAAGTAATTTAATATGGCAGTACTTGTATATTTAGAATCCGAAGACAATAAATTTAAAAAGACAGCATATGAGGCACTTTCATATGGTAAAGCACTTGCAGATAAAATGAATGTTAAAGTGTCTGGTGTAGTTTTTAATTGTACTGATTCAGATAGTTTAAAGAAATATGGTGCAGATAAAATAATAACAATAAACGATACTGATTTTGAAGAATTCTCTTCAAAGAAATATTCTCATGCACTTTCACAAGTAATAAAATCTGAAAACTCTTCAGACGTGATTCTATCTTCATCTGCGAACTCAAAATTTATAGGAGCTCACCTCTCTGGTATTATGGATACGTCTTTTGTATCTAATGTAATTGATCTTCCAGAAAGTATAAATCCATTTGTTGTTAAAAGAACATGTTTTACAAACAAAGCTTTTTCTTCGACAGAAATGATTAGTGATCTAAGAATTATTGGAGTTTCCTCAAATTCTTTTGGATTGATTGAAAATATGAATGATGCATCAGTAGAAACATTTAATGTAGAAAAGGTTGAATCAAATCAAAGAATTTTAAAAATAGAGAAAGAAACAGGGAGTGTTACTATTGCTGATGCTGATGTTGTAGTTTCAGCCGGAAGAGGTCTTAAGGGACCTGAAAACTGGGAAATGATTGAAACATTAGCTGATACTCTTGGTGCTGCAACGGCCTGCTCTAAACCTGTTTCCGATATGGGTTGGAGACCACATAGCGAACATGTAGGACAAACCGGTAAGCCAGTTTCTTCTAATCTCTATATAGCAATAGGAATATCAGGTGCGATTCAACATCTTGCTGGAATAAATTCTTCTAAAGTAAAAGTTGTAATTAATAATGATCCTGAAGCTCCTTTCTTCAAAGCAGCTGATTATGGTGTAGTTGGTGATGCCTTTGAGGTAGTCCCTGCATTAATTGAGAAACTTAAGGCTAGATAATAATTTTCTCTTATATAGATTAATAAATCAATAGTTTTTTGTTATACACAAGGGTTGTAAGAACATTTTCTTATAATTTTATCTGTTTGCATTTAAAAAATATAAGAATTTCCTATAAGAAATTAATTTATGATTAGATATTCTAATACTCAGTGTATAAAACCTCTAATTTCAACCTCTTAGAAAGGTTGGCCTGGCTTGGAGAAGAGCCATATAGAGCTACTGGAAAAGGAAATGAAAGTGAAGAGCTAGGTAGGGAAATCTTTTTCTGGTTAGGAAGATAGCCATTCTTCAAAGTAAAGACATCATCAATGTTGGACATAGTAGTTAACCCTAAATCAATGTTCAAGGAATCATATCGAACAATATTAGATACATGGTTAGTTATATTAAACTTATAGCTAGTAGGCTTATTGTTGGAGTCATATTGAAGAAGACCTCCAAAACGGAACTTGTTCGAATTGACAGCTGTTGGTGAAAAGTCTATTGAAAAATCTTTATTGTAGTCCTCGATTGGATTTCCATTATCATAAGAATACATATATAGTCTTTCCGGCAAAACACTGGAACTTGAGGTGTTGATGTCTTCGTCTAAATGAAGAACAATATTGGCTTCGTTTATTAAAACATCTTTAGACATGAAAGATCTTAACTCATCTGATATAGAATTGTCGTTAGAGAACAACTTTAATTTAGAAATGAATTTTGATCCATTTAGATATATTTTTCCAGATGGAATATTATCAGCAGAAGAATTTACTTCAGCTAATATTTTTTGATCAAAATTTTCATGATCATAGATATTTATAGTAACTCCACCTAGAGGAATAACATTAGACGCCTTCTTTCTATCAATAGTATCGTCTGAAACATCGTCAATAGTTCCGTTGGAGTTGTAAGAGTTATAGTCATACTCTAAAACAATCCTAGCATTTAAAATGTCAAGCATCATATAAAGATCATCTGAGAAATTTTCAGCCCTAACAATAAGCCCCTTAAAGAAATTATTGAAATTTGCCTGATTAACCAGCGTCTCTGAGCCCTCTAAATTCATTACAGTTCTTTGAAAAAACTTTATGTCAAGCGGGATTCTTAATCGTGGTGTTTCAAAATAATTTACTTGAGTTAATTCATCAGGATCAGTAGTAGGGTCATCCACAGTATACAATACAGGTATTTCCTCAAAATTCAGACTAACCCTATCATCATGTAAAGTTTTACCGTAATAACCTTGTTCATAAAAATCATCATCAGAAAAATACTCTTTGGAAGACTCAAAATTATTTGCAGGATCTAGAGAACTTAAATAATAAGTTAATTCATATACCTTTAAATCAAATTCTGCATTTCTATTTCCATATACTGAATCTATTTCATAAACCTGTTGCTCAACATTGTAAGACGAGCTATCCGTATCATCTGGATCTAAAATACCGTCATTATCTGAATCATTACTGAGAGGATTTGTTCCAGCTTGAAACTCGATTATATCAGAGAGACCATCACTATCTGAATCACTTTCAATATTCTGCGGATCTGAGTCATAAATATCTATTACACCATCACCATCTGAATCATTAATGTTATTGAAGAAAGGTAGA
Organism: Flavobacteriales bacterium; assembly: GCA_004214015.1. Classification (GTDB taxonomy): domain Bacteria; phylum Bacteroidota; class Bacteroidia; order Flavobacteriales; family Flavobacteriaceae; genus Marisimplicoccus. Next base: position 13,245 of record SGZE01000013.1, read on the forward strand.
TCGAGATATACAGCTGTCAACTCTTCTTCTTCATTTATTGCTCTTATATCTGTTGGACTCCCTTCAATTTCCTGAGCTTGATTGTACTCTCCAAAAGTTTGAAGTGAGAAAACATCTAGCTGTGATATAAAACTTGAGTTTGTGTTCCCAAAAACTTCATCATTAAAAACGCCTAGATGAACATTTGAGAGGTTATTTGTCTGAACTCTTTCTAAGGATTCTTGATAAGAAAATACTGGAAATGTTTCAGATTTTAAATTCTGAAATTGTTCGTCTAACAACTCAATACCTACTGTATAATAATCTTTATTACACGAAGTTATCATAGCTAAAGAAAACATTGTTAAAAGTATTCCTGAAAATCTCTTATTATGCATTAATCAATATTTTTTAATAGAAATTCCATTAACTTTTCATCGTCTGACGAATCTTTAAAATCAAGGACATCTTTAGAATAATTTTTTATTGAGGAAGCTGTTGATTTGTCAATATTTTCAGAAGACAGAATTACTGAGTCTGAAAACTTTATCATTAAATCTGTAAGAGACTCAAAGTTTGGCTCCGAGATCAAATCAAGATCTCCTTCAACTCCATCAAATTCAATTTTTTCACTTAATTTTTTTGATAAACTGCCATCAAATGACTTTCCATAAAGAGAGGAAACTATTTTACTTTTATCGAAGATGGGATCATCAGAGTATAACTTTTTCAAGTAAAGTGGAAATAGTGATGCAAACCACCCATGAAGATGAATTATGTCTGGGACCCAATTAAGTTTTTTTACAGTTTCTATAACCCCTTTAGTAAAAAAAATCATTCTTTCATCATTATCTTTTAGAAGCTTTTCTTCTTTGTCAAAAAGCAAGTCTTTTCTTTTAAAATATTCTTCGTTATCAATAAAATAAACCTGCATTCTTTCTTTAGGTATAGAGGCAACCTTAATTATCAACGGCAAGTATAAATCATTAATTATCATATTCATACCTGAAAGCCTAATAACTTCGTGCAGCTGATGTCTCCTTTCATTTATCATGCCGTATTTAGGCATAAAAATTCTGGTCATGCCACCGTTTTGATTAATTTTTTTTGATACTGAAAATGAATTTACAGCCTTTTCAGTTTGAGGAAGATAAGGCACTACCTCAGAAGAGATAACTAATATTTTTTTGTCTTTCAATAATTTCAAAATCTATATATTGGCTATAGTCTGGCAAAATTACGAAAATTATGAGTAAGAATATAAAAACATTATCTTTAAGATAATTTATTTCTCATAATTGAGAGTTTACTCTTCCCATAAAGAACTTTTAAAGTCTATAAAGCACAAGCTGTCTGTTGGGCTGGTTCCAACCATGGGTTCTCTTCACGAGGGGCATCTATCACTAATAGAAAAAGCTTACAGTGAAAATGATGAGGTTATAGTTTCAATTTATGTTAATCCAACTCAATTTAATGACAAAGAGGATTTAAAGAAATACCCAAGAAATATTAAGGAGGATCTAAAGAAGCTTAATAGGTTTGAGAATGTAATAGTCTATACACCTGAAAATAATGACCTATACCAAAAAAACGAAAGTTCAAAACAATACGATTTTGGAAGCTTCACAAATCTAATGGAGGGAAAACATAGACCTGGTCACTTTGACGGAGTAGCAACAATCATTGAAAAACTATTCAAAATTTTTAATCCAGATAATGCATATTTTGGAGAAAAAGATTTTCAACAACTACTTCTAATAAAAACACTAACAGAGCAGCTTGATATAAATACAAATGTGGTTGGATGTGATACAATTAGAGAGCCTGACGGATTAGCTATGAGTTCAAGAAATAAGCTTATGAGTGATAAAGAGAGGAAAAGCGCTAAGGAAATCATTAAGCTTCTTTTATGGGCTAAAGAAGTGTATTCTAAGTTTGATTTTGTTCAAATCAGAGATGAAATAAAAAATAGATCCAAATTAATTGATAGTTTTAAGCTTGAGTATTTTGAAATAATGAATCTTGAAGAATTTTCAAGTATTTCAAAAAAAAATAATGAAATAAGAGCCTTTATAGCATGCAGAATTGGAAATATTAGACTGATAGATAACATAAAACTTTAATGGAGCTGAAAAAACAATTAAAAATATTAATCCCAATTACATTAGGCATATTTTTTATATACCTAACCTTCCAAATTACATCAGAAGCAGAAAGAGATTTAATCTGGGGCTATATTAAATCAGCTAAAATAGAATATGTTCTAGCCGCAATGGGGTTGGGCGCTTGTGCAGATATAATTCGTGGGCTTAGGTGGCAGTTTTTATCAAAAGCTATTGGTCATAAATCTAGTAGTATTATAAGCATTGCTAGTGTTTTTATGTGTTATACATCAAATATGGCTATCCCTAGATCAGGGGAAGTGGTTAGAGCAACTGTATTAAGTGAGTATAATAAAATACCCATTAGCAAAACTCTTGGCACAATAGCAGCAGAAAGGGTTGTTGATGTATCTATTTCTATTTTAATTCTTGTCTCAGTCTGGCTACTTCAATATAATGTCATTTTAGAATCTTTCTTTGAAGATGACCTTCTTAATTCTATGAATGATAATATAGAAGTTATTGTTTCCCTAGTAATTATTATTACTGCAATAATAGTTTTTATTCTCTCGCGAATTAATAAAATTAGAAAATTTTTTAAAGGTATTCTTGAGGGGTTTCTATCTCTAACTAAGCTCAAAAAAAAGCTATTTCCTTTCATACTGTTTTCAACTTTAATATGGACCTGTTATATTTTAGCCTTCTTTGTTATTAAGTTTTCGGTTGCTGAACTAAACCTAATAAATAACAGCTTAATTTTTCCAGCATTTGTTGTTGGAGTCTTTAGTATCTCTTTATCAAACCATGGGCTTGGTGTATATCCGCTAGCTATTTCTTTGTTTTTGGTCAATTTTGGAATAAACACTGAAATTGGATTAACATATGGTTGGATGGCTTGGTCTTGTCAAGCGATTATAACTCTAATTTTTGGAGGGCTTTCTTTTTTTGTGCTACCTTTGTTAAATACAAGTGATTGAAATGGAAAAAATCATAAAACAATTTTTGTCAGAAGTAAATCAAAAAAACCAAAATGAGCCTGAATTCATGCAGGCAGTCACTGAGGTTGCTGAAACTGTTATTCCTTACATTGTTTCTCAAGATATATACTACGGACAAAATATTTTACTTAGAATGGTAGAGCCTGAAAGGGTGGTTTCTTTTAGAGTAGCATGGATTGATGATAATGAAGAAATTCAAGTTAATAGAGGTTATAGAATTGAGATGAATTCAGCAATAGGTCCTTACAAAGGAGGTTTACGTTTTCATCCATCTGTAAATTTGAGTATATTAAAATTTCTTGCCTTTGAACAAGTTTTTAAAAATGCTTTGACTACTCTTCCTATGGGCGGAGGAAAAGGAGGCTCAGATTTTGACCCTAAAGGTAAATCTGACACAGAGGTTATGCGATTCTGTCAAAGTTTTATGACTGAACTATTCAGGCATATTGGCCCAAATAAAGATATTCCTGCTGGAGATATTGGTGTTGGCGGAAGAGAAATTGGTTATCTGTTTGGACAGTATAAAAGATTAAAAAATGAGTTTTCAGGAGTTCTTACTGGAAAAGGTGTCTCGTGGGGTGGTTCTCTAATAAGACCAGAGGCAACTGGGTATGGTGTCGTTTATTTCATTGATGAAATGTTAAAAGCTTCGAATCAAGATTTAAAAGGAAAGTCTGTTGTTATATCTGGATCTGGAAATGTTGCTCAATATGCAACTGAAAAATGCATTCACATGGGGGCAAAAGTTTTGACTCTTTCAGATTCATCAGGCTATATTTATGATAATGACGGAATTAATGAAGAAAAGCTACAATATATAATGGAGCTTAAAAATGTCAAAAGAGAAAGAATATCTGCTTATGTAAAAAAGTATCCTAAAGCTGAATTCTATGCAAACAAAAATCCATGGTCTGTAAAATGTGATATTGCTATTCCATGTGCAACTCAAAATGAACTAAAAGTTAATGATGCAAAGGTGCTTATAAAGAATGGATGTAAAACTGTTGGTGAAGGCGCAAACATGCCGTGTACTTCTGATGCCGTTAATCTCTTTATAGAAAATGAGGTTTTATATGCGCCCGGTAAAGCCTCTAATGCTGGAGGAGTTGCTGTATCTGGATTAGAGATGGCTCAAAATTCATTAAAATATACTTGGAGTAGAGAGGTCGTTGATGGTAAATTAAAAGAGATCATGTCAGACATACACTCATCATGTCTTAAATATGGATCTTCTAAAGGTCATCAGGTAAACTATGTTAAAGGTGCAAACATCGCAGGCTTTGTTAAGGTTGCTGATGCAATGTTAGCTCAGGGTGTTGTATAAATCAAATGCCTAATTCAAGAGCTTTTGTAATAAGGTCCATAAAAAATGGGGAAACCAGCTTGATAGCATCCTGCTATCTTGAAGATATAGGGTTTAAAACATTTATTGTTAAAGGTGTCTACGGATCAAAAAAATCTAAATTTAGTAAGGCTCATTTTTTTCCCTTAAATATTATAAATATTAATTATGTATATACGGAAGGAAGAAACCTTGGATTCATTAAAGAGGTTAAAACGGAAAAGCTTTATAATACATTGCATAGTGATATTCAAAAAAGTTCTATTATCATTTTCTTATCTGAAATTTTAAATAGTATTTTTCGAGAGGAAACTGATGTAAATAAAGGTTTGTTTGAATTTTTATTCAACTCTCTTTCATGGTATGACAGTGAGGTTAGCTGCAATAATTTCCACATAAAATTTTTACTGGAACTATCAAAATTTACAGGTTTTTACCCTAATATAAATAATGAAAATGATTTATTTTTTGACCTACAGTTGGGGTCGACAACTTCAAACAAACCATTTGGAAGTAACATAAGTGGAGATGATTTTAATCTGTTTAAGGAGTTTTTAGGCACGAAATTTGAGGATTTAAATTTAATGAACTTAAAAAACAACTCTAGAGTCAAAATTCTTAATTATATAATTGACTATTATTCTCTACATTTACAAATGTTCAAAACACCTAAATCGATCAATGTTTTTAATGAAATATTTAAATAAATTATTCTTAATAAACGGGCTAATTATTTCATTATTTTTTGTCTCAAGTTTTTCGTTTAGTCAACAAGTCTCTGTAAAAGATGAAAATTCAAATGAAAATCTCTCAGATGTTGTCATCTTTAATGAGGATAAATCAGAGTCAATAATCA
>SGZE01000014.1 GCA_004214015.1 Flavobacteriales bacterium
AACTTACGCTAATAGTTCTTTCAGAAAAGATGACTCTTTTGAATATCAAGCAAGTTCTGGTAGAAAGTTTAGAGTAAAATATTCTATACATTTCAAAAATGACCTTGGTAATATTATGGAGTTCATAGAGGAGGATAGATATATTGAATTTGATTTAACCGGTTCAGCAAAAGCAATTAATTACTAATTCAACTGTCTCAGTACTGCCAATTAATAGCTTTTTAGCCTCTTTTTTTGTAAATTAACAATGTATAAGGAGAACTAAAGAAAAAACCCCTCATTAGCTGAAGGGTTTATTTTATAATGTAATGTAACGGTTAACTTGGGTGGAAGAGCGGTCTCGAACCGCCGACCTCCTGAACCACAATCAGGCGCTCTAACCAACTGAGCTACAACCACCATTTAGGTGGCAAAAATAGACTTTTTGAAAATTATATTAAAGGATTTTTAAAAAAATTATATGAGATCGAATATATTGTTAATTGCAATATTTTTTCTAGATTGAAATGCTTCTGCATAATCTCTATCAATTAATCTTCCATAGTTTTTTGCCCTGTATTTTATACTTTCTATAAAATTATCAGAATTAATTTTTGTAGACTTAGTGGATGAATCTTTGAGTACTTGACTTTTAAAAGCAAGAATAGCATCTTTTTTTATTTCAATAAAGTCAGATATATCTACTATTAGATCAGGATCAAAATCATTCCACTGTTGATAATTTAAATTTATTCTAGGTCTCCAGGGTGACTGATTTTCTCCCTCATAAGCAGTATCCAACTTAGTTAAACCACTTAAAAAAGCTGATTCATAAATTAAATCGGAAGCTTTACCATGATCAGAATGACGGTCAAATTGAGTAGGTGATAATATTATATCAGGTTGATAGTGTCTAATGATTTTAATAACTTCAATTTGATTCTCCTTATTATTAAAGATAAAGCCATCCTCAAAGTCAAGATTTAATCTGAATTTTGAGCCTAATATTGATGAAGCTTCAGCTGCTTCTTTATCTCTTAATTCAACAGAACCATTCGTGCCAAGCTCTCCTCTAGTTAGATCTATAATTCCAACTGTTTTACCCATAGATGTTGACTTAGCTATTGTTCCACCACAACCCATTTCTACATCATCCGGATGGGCTCCAAATGCTAATATGTCAACTTTCATTTTATTGATAATTTTATTGCTTGGTCAAGGTCTTCATAAAGATCTTCATAAGATTCAATACCAACAGATAATCTAATAAGCTTATCACCTATTCCCTGAATATCTCTTTCTTCTTGAGTCATTAAACCATGAGATGTTTTCATTGGAAAGTTTACTGTTGTTTCAACTCCAGCAAGACTCATTCCAGGTTTAATTATTTTTAATGATTTAAGAAAATCATACACATCAACATTTTTGTTTAAATCAAAAGACATCATTGCACCAAAATCATTCATTTGAGATTTAGCAATTTCATGTGATGGATGTGATTCTAGTCCTGGATAATAAACTCGTGAAATATTAGTGTTTTCATCTAACATTTTAGCTAGTGTCTTTGCATTATTAGTCTGTTCTTTTACTCGAATAAGTAAAGTTTTCATACTTCTTTCTAATAACCATACTGTATAATCACTTAAATTTCCACCAAAATTTTTGGCAGAATTAAGTATTTTTTCAATTCTTGATTCTGTACTTATTACCGCTCCTGCAGATATATCACTATGTCCCCCAAGATACTTTGTAGCACTGTGTATTACAATGTCAATTCCATGGTCAATTGGGTTTTGATTAACTGGACTAGCAAATGTATTATCAATCATTGTCCAAATTCCATTTTCTTTAGCTATTGATGAAACCGCTTTTAAATCAATAATTTTTAAAAGAGGATTACTAGGAGTTTCAACATAAATCCCTACAGTATTATTTTTGATTTCATCAGAAAAACTTTTAGGATCAAGGCTGTTAGTAAAAGAATACTCTATACCAAATTTATCAAATTCTGTCTGTATAAAATTTCTTGTACCTCCATATAGATCATTTTGAAAAATAATATGATCACCCATCTTTACATTAGCCATTATAGATGTACTTATAGCAGCCATTCCTGATGTAAATATTAGAGCTTTTTCACCATTTTCAAGTGAAGCAATTTTTTTTGATAAGAATTCTTGATTAGGTGTATTAAAATAACGCGGATAAGGTTTACTTTCTGCATCACCGCCAAACCAAGGATAGGTAGTAGACATAAATAAGGGAGAAACAATTCCTTGATACATTGTATCTTTTATTTCACCCTCGTGAACACATCTAGTAGAAAACTTGTTTTTAGTCACCATTTGTAATCCAAGATACAATTTCTTCAGAATCTGGTCTAGTCCTTGGTGCAATAATTTTCTCAATTTTACCGTCTTTATTAATAAGGTATTTTTGAAAGTTCCAAGTGACTTTAGAATCTTTGAAATCGTTTTTAGATTTTTGAGTAAGAAATTGGTAAATAGGGTGTTTTTTTGAACCCTTAACTACCACTTTACTCATCATGGGGAAGGTAACTCCATAATTTTCCTCACAGAAATCCATAATTTGTTCATTTGAACCTGGCTCTTGCCATAGGAAATCATTAGATGGAAAACCAATTATAACAAAATTAAAATCTTTATACTGAGAATAAAGTTTCTGCAGAGATTCATACTGATATGTTAAGCCACACTTAGAAGCTGTATTAACAATCATAACTTTTTTACCTTTAAGCTCAGAAAAATCAAAAATATTTCCAGAGATATCAGCAACTTTAAACTGGTGAATAGAATCATCAGTTGAGACCTGAGAATTACTAGTTAGACTCATAATTAATAAAATTGAAGTTAATAATTGCTTTAACATAATGATGCAAATATAACTTTATCCAAAAAGCAGGATTCACAAAGAAGTGTTAAATAGAATTAACTATTCCTAAAAGTTGATCAATTTTTGTGGATGCACCCCCGACTAAGACACCGTCAACATTACCAGAAGACAAAATATCTTTTGAATTAGATGGGTTTACACTTCCACCATAAAGTATTGGAATATTTTCAAGAGAATGATCAATAAGTGTATTTTTTACTTTTGTATGAATTTCTTCAATATGATCAATAGATGCAGTTTCTCCAGTTCCAATTGCCCATGTAGGCTCATATGCAAGAGTTAATTTTAAATTGTCATTATCCTGAAGATTATTTTTTATTAATTCAAAAGGAATTTGCTCATAACTATCAAAACAGAATATAACATCTAGATCAGAATTTAAAACAGTTTCTAATTTATTATTTACTTGTTCATCTGATTCGTTAAATTTCGATCTTCTCTCCGAATGACCAAGAATTGTCTTGGTAACTCCCATTTCTTTAAGTTGATCTAGGCAAACTCCACCAGTATAGGATCCTAAAGTTTTATAGTCAAAGTTTTGACTAATAACATTTACATCAGATTCCTTTAAAATCTTAACAATAGAATCTATATATAGACTAGTAGGTGCAACTTCGATATTTAAATACTCTTTTTTTGATATTGATTTGATGTTATTAGCTAAAGCTATTGAGTCTTCTTTATTTAAACTCATTTTCCAATTTCCTACAATGTGTAAATTTTTCATATTATTCTTTTAGTAAAATTTGAGCAAAAACAGAATAATTTAAAATATCTTGAAAATTAGCATCAATCCCCTCACTAACATTTGTCTTTCCATCATTTTTTAAAATACTCTTCATTCTATAAATTTTCTGAATTATTAAGTCTGTTAAACTAATTACCTCCATTTCCCTCCATGCTTCACCGTAATCATGATTCTTATCTAACATTAATTCAAACGTTTCATTAACACTTTTATCATAAAGATCAATTATTTGGTTAGAATCTAGATCTGGCTCATCTACAACTCCTTTTTCTAACTGAATTAAACCCATGATAGAATAATTAATAATACCATAAAACTCAGCTGTTTGACCTTCTGCAATCTTATTATTTATATTATTTTGAAGATTTCTAATTCTTTGAGCTTTAATATTAATTTGATCAACTAGAGAAATAATTCTTAATACCCTCCATGAAGATCCATAATCTGAGTTCTTATCAATAAATATTTTTCTTGATTTACTTATTATTTGATGATATTGTGACTTTGTATCTTCCATATAAGATTTTAGTATAATTTTGGAAAAGAAGATTAAAAGTATGACTTTAAATTGTAATGGAAAAATATTAGATTTCTCTACTAAAAAAATTATGGGAATTGTTAATATTTCCAAAGACTCTTTTTTTGATGGGGGCCAATATGATACAATTGATAAAGTAAATAACCAAGTTTCAAAACTTATATCAAATGGTGCTGATATAATAGACTTAGGTGCTGCAAGTTCAAAACCAGGATCTAAATTGATAAAACCTGAAGATGAATTTAATTTGATTTACAATTATATTAATGAATTAACTTCAAATTTCAGTAAAGTGCTGTTTTCAATTGACACATATAATTCATCTGTTGCAGATTTTGCATTATCTAAAGGGTTTTCATTAGTGAATGATATTAGTTCTGGTAAATATGATAAAAACATGTTTCAAGTAATCAAAAAACACAATGCAGGTTATATAATGATGCATATGAAGGGAGATCCAATTAATATGCAAGAAAATGTAAATTATGATAATGTTGTTGATTCAATAATTTCATTCTTTAAACTTAAAATTCAAGAACTTGAAAAACTTGGTTTTTCTAATATAATTATTGATCCTGGATTTGGGTTTGGAAAGAGTATTGATGATAATTATGAGATTTTAAAAAATTTAAAAGTTTTAAAATCACTTGAAAAACCAATAATGGCAGGATTATCTAGAAAATCTATGATCTATAAGGTTTTGAATAACTCACCAAAAGAAGCTCTTAATGGAACAACAGTTCTTAATACATTAGCTCTAGATAAAGGTGCAGACATAATAAGAGTACATGATGTAAAAGAAGCTTTGGAATGTAAAAAGATTTTAGAAAAGCTAAACTAATTCATTTTCCACAAATTGCTCCTCATATAATTTTTTAAACTTTCCTTTTGGAATATTCAGTAATTCTTTATGATTTCCATATTCCAAAATTTTACCACTTTCCATATAAATTATTTTATCTGCAGACTCTACTGTGGATAGTCTATGAGCTATTATAATTGAAGTTTTACCTTTTGTTATTTTATTTGTTGCATTTTTGATTAAGTCTTCTGAATAAGAATCGATAGAAGATGTAGCCTCATCTAAAATTAAAATATCAGGATTATTAACTAGAACCCTTAAAAAAGCAATTAATTGTTTTTGACCGGCCGAAAGAGTACTCCCCCTCTCACTAACATTAAAGTCATAACCACCCGGAAGAGACATTATAAAATCATGGATTTCAAGATCTTTAGCAGCTTTTTCTACATCTTTAATTGATATATCATTGTTAAACAAAGTAATATTATTATAAATGGTGTCAGCAAATAAGAAAACATCTTGGAGTATTACACCTATTTTCTTTCTAAGACTTTCTAGCTTAAATTCATTAATATTCTTTCTATCAATTAGAATAGTTCCTGAATCAATTTCATAGAACTTTGTTATAAGATTAGTTATGGTAGTCTTTCCACTTCCTGTTGGGCCTACAATTGCCGTTGTTTCACCAGGATTAATAATAAATGAGATATCATCTATTACAAGTTGATTTTTAATATATGAAAAGCTTACATTCTTAAATTCAATTAAACCATCAAATGAAGATTTTTCAATATTACCATTGTCTGTTATTTCTAAATCATCTTCAAGAATTTTAAATATTCTTTCTGTTGATACCATTCCCATTTGTAAGGTGTTAAATCTATCAGCAATTTGCCTTAAAGGACGAAATAAGAGTCCTGACATAGAAATAAAAAGAAACAGTGTACCTAAGGAGATAGTCTCTCCATTTAAATTATTAAATCCTCCCCACCAGACAAGTAAACCTATACATATAGAAGTAGAAATTTCTGCAATAGGAAAGAAAATTGAATTTATCCAAACTGTTCTTAGCCAAGCATCCCTATGTTTAAGATTAATCTCTTTAAAGTTTTTAATTTCTAAATGTTCTCTATTAAAAATTTGAACAATTTTAACCCCACTAATTCTTTCTTGAACAAATGAGTTTAAGTTTGCAACTTCCTTTCTAACACTTTCAAAAGCAACTTTCATAGATTTTTGAAATATTCTAGTTGCATAAATAAGAATTGGGAAAATTGAGACAACCACAATAGTAAGCTCAAGATTTATAATTGTCATAACAGTTAAAACTGTAACCATCTTTAAAATATCTGCAATAATCATAAATAATCCCTGAGAAAAAATACTAGCAATTGTTTCAATATCATTAACGGTTCTTGTAACTAATCTTCCTACAGCATTTTTGTCAAAAAAAGACATTTTAAACTTTAAAATTTTATCAAACACTTTGACTCTTAAATTTTTAATCACCTTTTGACCTAGCCAGTTAGCATAGTATGTAAATAAAAACATGAATACAACTTCAAGAAAAAGTACTGCAATCATTATTTGGATTATCGATTGCATCCCATCATAGTTTTTTAAAAGTAAATAATCATCAACTACAACTTTCAATAAATAAGGGGTAAGTGTAGAAAGAAGAGAAATTAAAATAGCAGAAGTTAAAACTCCATAAAAAGTAATATTATATGGTTTTACAAATACTAATAGTTTTGTAAATAGTTTTACATCAAATATTTTACCTTTTACTTTTTCCAAGTCTTTATAAATTTTTGCGGATAAGTTATATTAGTTAAGAATAATCCAGCTGAAGGAACAGATAAGCCTGCTTCACTTCTATTTCTAGAATCTAATATTTTTTGAAAGTCAGTATCAGAAATTTTTGAACTTCCGATATCTATCATAGTACCCACTATTGATCTAACCATATTTCTTAGAAATCTATTTGCTGTGATTTTAAATCTTATACCTTCATCTAAGACATCCCATTTAGCATAGGAGATATCACAATTATAAGTCTTTACATCAGTATTAGACTTAGAAAAACATTTAAAATCAAGATGATTTATAAGTCTAGTACAACTCTTATTCATTTTTTTTATGTCTATATGATGCTTAAGATAATATGAAAACTTATAATTAAATGGATTTTTTTTTGAATTAACAAAATATTCATAAGTTCTAGATGAAGCGTCAAATCTAGCATGAGACTCATTTGTAACTAAAGACAGAGATTCTATAGTTATATCCTTTGGTAACATCTTGTTCATTGATCTACAAAAATTATCTTGTTGAAATTCTAAATCAATATCAAAATGTGCAAACATTTGTTTAGCATGAACACCAGTATCAGTTCGTCCAGCCAAAGTTAAATTAGAATTAATACCTAAATACTTATTCATATTTATTTCAATAGTTTCCTGAATGGTCAATAAATTAGGCTGTTTCTGTAATCCATGATAATTTGATCCATCATAAGAAAATTCAACGAAATACCTTGGCATAATGAGTTAAATTAGATATTTGCTGAAATTAAAAATAAATTCGTAAATTTGAGTTAATATTTCTTCCAAGAAGTACTTTTCTATTAACATTTCAAATCAAAACTTTCTAAACACATGTACGATATTAAAATGCTTAAGGCTAAAAAAATAGCTGAGCTTATTGAAATTGCAGAACAAATTGGAATTAAAAATCTAAAAGGTCAGAAAAAACAAGAGATAATTGACACTATAGTTGGAAAGTCAGTATCAAAAAAACCAACAGAAGTTGAATCAGAATCTGATAAAAAATCAACAGAAGTCAAATCAGAATCTGATAAAAAACCAATTCATGCTAAATCAGAATCTGACAAAAAGCCAATTCATACTAAATCAGAATCTGACAACTCCAATAAACCTTACAGAAACGATAGAAATCCAAGAAATATTGGAAATAAAAATCATCACAATAAAAATTTCTCTAATAGAAAAGATGATAATTTTAATAAAGATAATAGAAGGAAATATAAAGAACCAGACTTTGAATTTGATGGAATCATTGAATCTGAAGGTGTACTTGAAATAATGCAAGATGGATATGGATTTCTTAGATCCTCAGACTATCATTATCTATCGTCTCCTGATGATGTATATGTGTCTTTGTCTCAAATTAAACTTTTTGGATTAAAAACAGGTGATACAGTTCACGGAACAGTTAGACCTCCAAAAGATGGTGAAAAATATTTCCCTTTAATCAAAGTAAATAAGATAAATGGGTTAGATCCTGAAGTTGTTAGAGATAGAGTCTCTTTTGAACACTTAACCCCACTGTTTCCTGAAGAAAAATTTAATTTGGCATTAAAAGAAAGTACTATTTCAACTAGAATAATCGATCTTTTTTCTCCAATAGGTAAAGGTCAAAGAGGTATGATTGTCTCTCAACCAAAAACTGGAAAAACTATGTTACTTAAAGATGTTGCAAATGCAATTGCAGCCAATCATCCTGAAGTTTTTCAAATAATTTTATTAATTGATGAAAGACCTGAAGAGGTTACTGATATGCAAAGAAATGTCAAAGGAGAAGTTGTTGCATCTACATTTGATGAACCAGCTGATAGACATGTAAAAGTTGCAAATATTGTTTTAGAAAAAGCTAAAAGATTAGTAGAATGTGGTCACGATGTAGTTATTCTTCTTGATTCAATTACAAGATTAGCTAGAGCATATAATACAGTTCAACCTGCTTCTGGAAAAATATTAAGTGGTGGTGTGGATGCTAATGCTCTTCATAAACCTAAACGATTCTTTGGAGCTGCAAGGAATATTGAAAATGGTGGTTCACTGTCAATTATTTCAACTGCTCTTACTGATACTGGATCAAAAATGGATGAAGTTATTTTTGAAGAATTTAAAGGTACTGGTAATATGGAACTTCAATTAGATAGAAGAATATCAAATAGAAGAATTTTCCCAGCAATTGATCTTGTTTCTTCAAGTACGAGAAGAGATGACTTACTGTTAGATGAAAACACAATTCAGAGAATGTGGATAATGAGAAAGTATTTAGCAGATATGAATCCAGTAGAAGCAATGGAGTTTATCAACGACAGATTTAGAAAAACAAAAAGTAATGAAGAGTTCCTAATATCGATGAACTCTTAATTATTTTAATTTACTAAGTTTTGACTTTAGATTTGATGCTTTATTTTTATGAATAACGTTTTTCTTAGCCAACTTATCAATCAATGAAACAACACCAGGAAATAGCTTAGTAGCTTCTTTCTTGGTTTTAGCTTCTTTTAATTTCTTGATAGCATTTCTAGTAGTCTTGTGCTGAAGTTTATTCAACGACCTCTTAGTTTCATTAGAACGAATTCTTTTTAAAGCAGATTTATGATTTGCCATAATTTTTTATTTAGTAGCCCGTAGGGGAATCGAACCCCTCTTTCCAGGATGAAAACCTGAGGTCCTAACCGATAGACGAACGGGCCATCAGGGTGCAAATTTAATTTAAATTTTAATATTTCAATAAGATTTTGAAAATATTACTTTATAACGTGCAGGTTTACCAGAATAAATACATGTAACACCTTCAGGATCAACACCTTCAGGGATACATCTAATTGTAGCTTTTGTTTCAATTTTAATAGCTTCCTCAGTCTCTTTTGTACCATCCCAGCCTGCTATTACAAAACCTCTTTGATTTGATATCAAATCTTTGAACTCATCATATGAATTTACTTCATGAGTGTTTTTCTTTAATCTCTTTTTTGATTCTGAGATCATTTCTGATTGAACTGAACTTATTGAAGAACTTAAAAGCTCTAAAAGATTTTCATATTCTGCAGATACTTTTTTAAAATTATGTCTATAAAATACCTCAAATTGATTATTCTCAATTTCTTTCTCTCCTATAACTACTCTCATAGGAATTCCTTTAACTTCAGAATCATTGAGTTTAAAACCAAGGCTCATGTTTTCTCTATTGTCTATTTTAACTCTAATTCCATTACTTTTCAATGAATTGAATAATTCATCTGTTTTATCTATTATTTTTTTAGGATCATCTTTAGACTTAATCAAAGGGATAATAATAATCTGAATAGGAGCTAATAAGGGAGGAAGAACTAATCCAACATCATCACTATGTGACATAATTAGGGCTCCCATAAGTCTAGTTGAGACTCCCCATGAAGTTGCCCATACATATTCTAATTTTCCTGATTTATCTGCATACTTAACATCGAATGCTTTAGCAAAGTTTTGACCCAGAAAGTGTGATGTACCTGCTTGAAGAGCCTTTCCATCTTGCATTAATGCTTCAATACATAAAGTTTCTTCAGCTCCTGCAAACCTTTCAGATTCAGATTTATATCCTTTAACTACTGGCATTGCCATGAATTTTTCAGCAAAGTCAGAATATATATCATTAATTAGCTTAGTCTCGTTTAAAGCTTCTTCTTTTGTAGCATGAGCTGTATGACCTTCTTGCCAAAGAAATTCTGCTGTCCTTAAAAATAATCTTGTTCTCATCTCCCATCTAACTACATTAGCCCACTGATTAATAAGAATTGGTAGATCTCTATATGATTGAATCCAATTCTTATAAGTACTCCATATTATGGCTTCACTTGTAGGTCTAACAATCAATTCCTCCTCAAGTTTTGAATCTGGATCAACAATTAATTTACCTTTTTTATCAGGATCATTTTTCAATCTGTAATGAGTAACTACTGCACACTCTTTTGCAAAGCCTTCTGCATTTTTTTCTTCTGCTTCAAATAAAGATTTTGGAACAAATAAAGGAAAATAAGCATTTTCATGACCTGTGTCTTTAAACATTTTATCTAACTGTGATTTCATTAATTCCCAAATTGAAAAACCATAAGGTTTTATAACCATACATCCTCTTACAGCTGAAGACTCAGCTAAGCCAGCTTCTGAAACAATATCATTGTACCACTTTGAGTAATCTTCGTTTCTAGGAGTAATCTTTTTTCCCATTTAATAAATCTTATTTTGAATCATTATAAATGGCATAGTTATTGCACATAAATAAGTGGAGTAAAAGTAATAATTTAGATTTAAAAATTTATTCATAAATTTATAGAAATGATAAAAGTTTCAAACATATTCAAGCTAATGATCTTTTCAGCTTTTTTTATAAGCTGTTCTTCATATCAACTAGCATCCTATTATGATGATAGTGATGGGATTTATTCATCTAATGAAAGAGGGCTTGATTATGAAGTCGTTTTTAAAGATTTTGCAGATGAATCACTAAATATCAACTCATCTGATGAATTAGACTCAGGTAGTTTACCATGGGGAGCTAATCCTGATTCGATTGAAATTGTAAACAATTTCTTTCCTAGCTTTGGAAGATTCTACTATAATCCCTTTTATCATAACTCGGCATTTAATCCATTTTTCTCATACAATGGATCATTTATAAATTATGGCTTTAGACCTCCCTTTTTCTATAATAGCTATGCATATGAAATGGGGTATCCATTTTATGGGCCAATGAATTTTTATTTCTCTCCTTATGCAACTTCATTAGGAAATTACTACTGGTATATGATGCGTTATTCAAGAAATTATCCATGGTACTCAGGAGATATATATAATAATTTAGCTGATAATCAGTATAGACAAGAACCATCAAGAGTAAACTTCAGTAACTCTGCTTCAAGGAGAGGTGAAAAAAATTCATCCACTAACAGTACTAGAAAAAATGATAGACAAGGAGTAGGTGTTTCAGGTATATATTCTAGAGTAGCTTCGTATGGAGGAATTTATATGGATAGAACAGGTGATCCTGAATTTGGACGAATTGATAACAATCTTATTGGAGTTTATTCAAAATCAAATTCTAATTCTAGAAACATTTCTAGAAACAGCTCGATACCAAACTTAAGCTCTATTAAAAGTGATTATGTAAGAGAAGCTTATAGACAAGTCAGATCAGTTAATCCAAGTCAAAGAGGAAACTCATTTAACTATTCATCTGCTAGATCTAGATCTAATTCTTATTCTCCCAATCAATCTCAGTTTAATAATTCATCTACAAGGTCATACTCTTCCCCATCAAGATCATCTCAGGTTGGAAATATGAGCTCTTCTCGTTCAAGCGGAAGTGTTGGAGGCGGTGGATCAAAAGGTGGAAGTGCATCTGGTTCAAGAGGGGGTGGTAAGATTAATTAAATGTCTAGAACAAAGTTTTTACTTTACATATTCATAATTACTTCTACATTTTCCTTTTCTCAATCATATGAAGATGTCTTAAGATACAACTCGTTTTCACAAGAAGGAACATCTAGATTTAATGCAATGGGTGGAGCATTTGGTGCTTTAGGTGGAGATGTTTCTGCAATCTCTGTAAACCCAGCGAGTTCTTCTATTTTTATTGATTCAGAAATTGCTATATCGTTAAACTACAAGAATCAGAGAATTAAGAATTTATTGAATAATTCTAAATCTGATTCTAAAAATGATTTTTTATCATATGGAGGATTAGGAGCTGTGCTTGTTTATGAGAATAGAAAATCAAAATTATCAGTTGGATACAATCTAAACATGATAGGTGATTTTAATAATTCGTTTAATTTATCTGGAAAAAACAACACTGGAATAGATAGTTATTTCTTATACTATGCTGACGGAATACCCTCTGAAGATTTATTGATTTATGAAGATGAAACTACGCAAAGCGTATACAATTATTTAGGTAGTAATTATGGGTTTGCAGACCAACAAGCTTTTCTTGGGTATCAGAGTTTTATTATTAATGAATCAGATGATGGGTTAAATAATTATGTTTCTAATTCATTATATAATGAATTGAATCAGAATCTAGAGGTGAATAGATTAGGTAACCACCTAAAACATAGTTTCAACTTAGGAACTTCATTAAATAAGAATCTATTTGCAGGAATAAACATTAATTTTCATGAGACAAATTTTGAGGAAACAAAATATTTTCAAGAATACGGCTATTCAAATAGTTCTAATGTCAAACGGGTTTTACTAAAAGAAAATTTACTTGCTCTAGGAAATGGAGTTTCTTTTCAGTTAGGTACTATACTTAAAGTGAGACAGTTAAGGCTTGGCTTTTCATATACTACCCCTACTAAACTTAAAATTAAAGAAGAGAACTCTCAGTATATAGAAACTGATATAACTAAAAATGATGAGTTAATTACTTATGAAATTGATCCAAACGTTATCAATATATATGATGAGTATCAACTTACACTTCCATCTAAGACACTTTTTAGTTTAGCTTATATATTTAGCAAAAGAGGGTTAATTAGTTTAGATTATGAAATAACTAAATTCAATAATTCTAAGTTTGATGATAAAAAAGATTCATATCTAAATTCACTTAACTACTCAATTAAAAATAAGTTAGCAGGTAATTCTGAATCAATTCGTATTGGAGGTGAGTATAGAATAAAAAACTATAATCTAAGAGGTGGATTTTTTTCTTATAAAGGTCCGGACTCTAATCTTGATAATAGAATTAATGGTGTTTCTGCAGGATTAGGAATAAACTTTGGATATACTGATTTTGATTTTGGAATTACAAAGTCTAATAAATACAGTCAAAATAGACTTTTTACTAGAGGTCTTACTAATCAATATTCAATAGAAGATGATACATACTCATTTTATGCTTCATTTAGCATTAAACTTTAACTTCTATTTAACGACATAATAACTATCTTTGTTTAACTCAAATATTATTTATGAAATTTCAAGATTTACTTAAAGATGAGATTGATTCTCTTGCAGATGACCACATTGGCTCAAGCATTGACAATCCAATAAGAAAAGATGCTTTTAAAGTTTCCGATACAGAAAAAATTAAATTAATCCAGGAAAAAGTTCATGATATTCTTGACATTCTAGGAATGGATCTAAAAGATGATAGTCTAAAGGGAACCCCTAAAAGAGTTGCAAAAATGTTTGTAAATGAAATCTTTGGAGGTATAAATCCAGAAAACAAGCCTGTTGCTTCTACTTTTGATAATAAATTCAAGTACGGTGAAATGTTAGTTGAAAAAAATATAACACTTTACTCAACATGTGAGCATCATCTTCTCCCAATTGTAGGTCTTGCTCATGTTGCATACATATCTAGTGGAACTGTTGTAGGTCTTTCAAAAATGAATAGAATAGTTAAGTATTATGCAGATAGACCTCAAGTGCAGGAAAGACTTAATATTCAAATTGTAAAAGAATTAAAGGAAGTTCTTAATACTGAGGATGTAGCTTGTGTTATTGACGCAAAACATTTGTGTGTAAACTCTAGAGGAATCAGAGATTACAATTCAAGTACTGTAACTGCTGAATTTGGTGGTAAATTCAAAGATGCAAAATACAGAAGAGAATTCTTAGACTATATAAAACTAGAAACAGATATTTAATGATCTCTAAAGACTTACATATATACAATTCTTTAAGTAATTCTAAAGAAAAGTTTAAGTCTATTGAAAAAGGATCTGTCGGAATGTATGTATGTGGACCAACTGTTTACAGTGATGTACACCTTGGAAATTGTAGGACATTTATCTCTTTTGATGTTATTTACAGATATCTGATACACCTAGGATATAGTGTAAGGTATGTTAGAAATATTACTGATGTTGGTCATTTAGAAGATGACGGTGAAGATAGAGTTTCAAAGAAAGCTAAACTTGAAAAGCTAGAACCAATGGAAGTTGCTCAAAAGTATACGAATGATTTTAGAGAAACCTTAAAGAAATTTAATTCATTGGACCCTAGTATAGAGCCACTTGCTTCAGGACACATTATTGAGCAAATATCTATTATTAATAATTTGATGAAAAAAAATCTTGCCTATGAATCGAATGGCTCAGTATATTTTGATATAGAGCAATATGATAAGGAAAATAATTATGGTCTTTTGTCAGGTAGAGATCTTGAAAATCTTAAGTCAAATTCAAGATCACTAGACAATCAAGATGACAAAAAAAATGAATTTGATTTTGCACTTTGGAAAAAAGCAGAAAAAAAACATTTAATGAAATGGGAATCTCCTTGGAGTATTGGATTTCCAGGATGGCATCTTGAATGTACTGCGATGAGTACAAAGTATCTAGGTAATCATTTTGATATTCACGGAGGTGGTATGGATTTAAAATTTCCTCATCATGATTGTGAAATTGCACAAAGTAATGGTCACAATGGACAGGATCCAGCAAAATATTGGGTACATGCTAATATGTTGACATTGAACAATAAAAAAATGTCAAAATCAACTGGCAATAATATACTTCCAAATGAATTGTTTTCGGGTGATAATAATATTTTCTCAAAAGCATTTGACTTTAATGTCATAAGATTCTTTTTTCTACAAGCACATTATAGAAATGTATTAGACATTAGTGACTCAGCTCTTAAAGCTTCTGAAAAAGGATATTTAAGGCTAATTGAACTCATAAACAAGGTTAGAAATCTCGATACTTCAGATAATTCGAATGATAAACTACTTAATGAATTGAAAGATTGGGAAGTAAGATGTTTTAACTGTCTAAATGACGATTTTAATACACCAATGCTTATTGCTGAATTATTTAATTCATCCAAAATAATTAATGATTTTGAAGAAAAAATTGGTGATCGTGAAAAAAAATATTTCTTAGACTTAATGGATCAATTTTTAAATAAAATACTAGGAATTGACTATGGTGAATCTAACCAAATAAATAATGATTCAGTACTTGAAGTACTTAAAGAAATTAGAAACGAAGCTAGATTAGATAAAAACTATGATCTTTCTGATAAAATTAGAGATAAACTTTCTGAAATAGGAATAAACCTAAATGATAAAGATTAGTCAACTTCTGGCATTACCTTTTATTCTATTAATAAAAATTTATAGACTTTTCATTTCACCACTTTTAGGTAAAAACTGCATCTACACTCCATCATGTTCTGAATATGGAATTATAGCCCTAAGAAAACATGGGATATTTAAAGGAAGTTTTCTTACAGCTAAAAGAATACTAAGATGTAACTCATTATTTAAGGGGGGATATGACCCTGTTCCCTAAATTATATTTATATTT
This sequence comes from Flavobacteriales bacterium, assembly GCA_004214015.1. GTDB lineage: Bacteria > Bacteroidota > Bacteroidia > Flavobacteriales > Flavobacteriaceae > Marisimplicoccus. Next base: position 16,097 of record SGZE01000014.1, read on the forward strand.
AAAAATGATAATATCTCAAATAAACTGGTCTCCAAGTGAAACACTTTTCGAAATTGGTGGGTTCTCCGTGTATGTATATAGCTTAATGTTTATTCTAGCTTTTTTAACAGGATATAATCTTGTTAAATCATTCTTTAATAAGGAAAATGTAGATGAAAAATATCTTGATCCAATGTTAATTTACATGGTGGTATCCGTATTTCTTGGAGCTAGGTTTGGTGAAGTATTTTTCTATCAATGGGGATATTATCAAAATCATCTAATTGAAATATTGCTTCCAATCCAAGAATCACCGAATTCATCTATACTTGGATTAATTGATGGATATAAATTTACTGGATTTAGAGGATTAGCAAGTCACGGTGCAGCAATTGGTATATTTATAGGTCTATTATTATTCAAACGAAAATATAATTTTAAAAGTCTACTATGGATTTTTGATAGATTAACAATTCCGATTGCTATTGGAGGGGCCTTTGTAAGAATAGGTAACTTCTTTAACTCAGAAATTCTTGGAAAATATACGGGTACTGACTGGGGAGTTATATTTGAAAATAGAGGTGAAACACTTCCAAGACATCCAGCTCAACTTTATGAATCATTTGGTTATATCATTCTATTTATAATCCTTTATAAATTATATCATACTTCAGTAAGAGAAAAAGAAGGTACTTTGTTTGGATACTTTCTGATTGGGTTGTTTTCGATAAGGTTTATCGTTGAGTTTGTGAAAGAAAGTCAAGGTGGACTTGAAACATTCTTACCAGGTTTATCGACGGGTCAATGGCTAAGTATCCCATTTATTATTATAGGTATAATCTTCTTATTTATTAAAAAGAAAAAATCAGTTATTTAGCCTGCTTATTGTAAGAGTCAAACATAATAG
>SGZE01000015.1 GCA_004214015.1 Flavobacteriales bacterium
TTTAAAAACTTTATAGGTGATAATATAAAATTAGATCCTGTAATTATTGATACATCAACTACTGTTGAAGAACTTCTAAAATTTTATATGGGAAAAAATACCCCTGATAGGCAACAGTTTATTATAGACAATTTAAAGGTTGAATTAGATATTATAAATGACAATTTGAATGATTGAAAGTGAGGAAAATATAAATAATGAAGATTCTAACTCTCTAATTAAAGTAGGGGGGATGTATAAAGAATGGTTTCTTGACTATGCATCTTATGTTATACTAGAAAGAGCTGTTCCTGATCTAATGGATGGTTTAAAGCCAGTTCAAAGGAGAATTCTACATTCAATGTTTGATCTTGAAGATGGTAGATATAACAAAGTAGCAAATGTTGTAGGTCATACAATGCAATACCACCCTCATGGTGATGCTAGTATTTCAGATGCAATGGTACAAGTTGGTCAAAAAGAACTTCTTATTGATATGCAGGGGAATTGGGGTAATATATATACTGGAGATAAGGCTGCAGCTTCAAGATATATCGAAGCAAGATTATCAAAATTTGCACTTGAGGTAGTATTTAACCCCAAAACAACTAATTGGCAGTTATCATATGACGGAAGAAAGAAAGAGCCTATTCATTTACCAGTTAAATTTCCTTTATTACTAGCTCAAGGAGCAGAGGGTATAGCAGTTGGTTTATCTACAAAGATTTTACCTCATAATTTTAATGAATTAATTGATGGTAGTGTAAAATATCTTAAGGGTAGAAGTTTTAAACTTTATCCTGATTTCCAAACAGGGGGTAGTATAGATATAAAGAATTACAACGACGGTAATAGAGGGGGTAAAGTTAAGGTAAGAGCATTAGTAGAAAAGTATGATAAAAATATTATCATAATTAAAGAAATTCCATTTGGAACTACTACCGCGTCATTGATTGAATCTGTCATAAAAGCATCTGAAAAAGGAAAGTTAAAAATTAAAAAAATTGAAGATAATACATCTTCTGATGTTGAGGTACTTGTTTATTTACCTTCAGGTTCTTCAATGCAAAAAAGTATTGATTCTCTTTATGCATTTACTCAGTGTGAAGTATCCATATCTCCTCTTTGTTGTATAATTTCAGATAATAAACCTCAATTTCTAGGGGTAAAAGAAATACTCAAAATATCTACAGATAATACCAAAAACTTATTAAAGAAAGAATTAGAAATTCAATTAAATGAACTCGAAAGTCAGTGGCATACAATTTCACTTGAGAGAATTTTTATTGAAAATAGAATTTATAGAGATATTGAAGAAAAAACAACCTGGGATGATGTTTTATCAACAATTGACAAAGGCTTAGATCCTTATAAAAAGACCTTAAAGAGGGAGGTTACTGTTGATGATATAAAAAAATTAACTGAAATTCCAATTAGAAAAATTTCAAAATTTGATCTTAATAAAGTTAAAGAGAAGCTTAGTAATATTGAAGTTACCATTGAGGAGGTTAAAAATAACCTAAACCACATAGTTGATTATACAATTCAATATTTCAATCATCTAAAAAAACATTACGGAAAAGAAAGAAAAAGAAAAACTATAATTGAAGAGTTTGATGATCTTGATAAGAAGAAAATTTCAATTAAGAATCAAAAATTATACGTTAATAAAGAAGAGGGTTTTATTGGTACAGCTCTTAAAAAGGATGATTTTGTTTCTGATTGTTCAGACTTAGATGATGTAATTGTCTTTACTAAAGAGGGTGTTATGAAAGTAGTAAAGGTAGATAGCAAGGTTTTTGTTGGTAAAGATATTCTTCACGTCTCATTATTTAATTCAGAAAGCAAAGAGAAAATTTACAACTTAATATACACTGACGGTAAGAATGGTACCTCTTTTATGAAAAGATTTAAAGTCTCTGGTGTAATTAGAGATAAAGAGTATAACCTAACTCAGGGCAAAGATCTCTCTAAAGTTTTATATTTCAGTGTAAATAATGCAAATGAAGCTGATATTGTAACCGTCTACTTGAGAAAAAAACCATCATTAAGGAAGGATAAGTTTGAACAAGACTTTGCGGATTTAATCATTAAGGGTAGAGATTCAAAAGGAAATATAGTTACAAAAGACTCTATTAGAAAAATTTCCTATAAGTCAAAAGGGTCAAATTCTAATCCTGAGAGTACTAAAAAAATTGATCAAATTGAAGTTAAAGATGAACAGCAAGTCTCTGATAATTCTGACGATTCCCAAACAAAGCTTAATTTTTAATTAAGGATTTTTTTATATCCCTTATTTAAATCTATTTAATTAAATTAATTAAATCGTTGAAGAAAAAAGTCTCAAATTTTTTTATAAATTGTGAATATGAATAAAATCTCCAACACCACTTCTCCGCCTTATTTTTGCGCTGTATTTACTTCAATCAGAACTGAAACAAATGAAGGATATGATCAAATGAATGACATGCTTTTCAAAGAAATCAATAAGGTTGCAGGTTATCTGGGAAATGAAGCTTTTCGAGATCAAGATGGGTTTGGTGTTAATGTTTCTTATTGGAAGGATATTAAATCACTAAAATATTGGAGAGACAATGAACTTCATAAAAAAGCACAAGCATTGGGTAAATCTAAATGGTATAAAGAATATAAGTTAAGAATTTGTAAAGTAGAAAGAGACTACGAGTTTAATTCTAAACCATAGTCATAAACTGTTCTTTTAAGATTATTGTAATAGGAATGACAGATTAGCTTGAATTTTTCTAAATTAAATATATGAAAAGAAATAATTTTGGTAAAATAGGAATCATAATAGCTTTATTAACAACAGTGTTATATTATTATTTTGAAATAATTGATATTTATGTAAATGGAATAATAAGTGCAATAGCCCTTGTTTTTTTATTAATATCTCTATATGATAGATTTACTGGAAAAAAAATAAATTAGAGATATGGAATATATAATGAAGATAATTGGAACATTAAGCATATTGCTTGTCTTTTTTGGGAGTATGTATAACCTACATGCAGCTGAACAATATGCTCAAAAGAACTTAAAGTTTATTCCAAAGATTATTAGATATATAGCTTATGGAATTGGAATTTTTTGTTCTGGATATGTAATAAGCCTAATTTCTGGAAGTTTTTCTTAATGAGAAAAAAAGAATGTGAAAGATGTAAAAAATCTTTTTCTAAAATATATAGATTAAGATACATTGAATCATTAAAAAAATGGGTTTTTATGTGTGAAGCTTGTCTACTTGAAGTAAAGAAAGACAATGAATTTTATCAATACGGTGGAACCTGGAAAGGTTAAATTTTTTTCTAAATTAGAGATATGAAAAAATGGGACTTTAAAAACAATCCTCTTTTCTTTACAATGTTGGGATTACTTATTGGTTCAGCATCAGGATTTATTGAAGAAAGGACAAATATTCCTGAAACAATAACGCTTTTTGTTGGCTTTTTTATATTAATGATTCCATTATTTTTTTGGATTAAGGATTGGTTAATGAAAAAGAAGGATTAGCTTGATTTTTTCTAAATTAGAGATATGAAAAAAATTAGCTGGGTTAATAAAGTAATAATCATTTGTACAATCATAGTAGTGATTTGTCTAGTATACATTCAATTTAAATAGAGGTATGATAATTAAATTTTTTAAATCTTTAATGGCAAGAAAAAAAAGAAATGAAAAGTTTAAAAAAGACTTTTTAAAAAAAACAGGTGTTGATTTAAATCAAATTGATCCTGGAGGTAATGCAAAACCTCGTATTTAATCAGATACTCTTTTAACTGTCCCTCTGCTTATTTTATCTGGATTATTGACTGCTGAGAACTCAAAGTCATATTGATCTCCATAAGTTCTGAGTATTTTAATTCTTATTGGTCTTTTTTCTTGGTTTGTTTTAGGTCTTATTTTAGTCAACAAGAACTCACATTCATTTACCCATTTAATAATGGATGAATCTTTAACTCCGTTAAATGATTCAATTTCATACTTATCAGTTCTTGTAAAGGTTGAAGTAACTATAGAATCATTGATAGATGTTGAAAACTCAAATACACCTGTTTTGAAATCTACACAACTTCTTTCAACTGAGTAACAAGAACTCAACAATAGTAAAAGAAATAATACTCTTTTCATTTTAAAGTTTATCAATTTGTTCAAATTTATTGTTTTCGTAGATAAGAACGATTGATTTAAGCTTATTATTAGAATCTTTAACAGAATCTTCAGAGATTTCCTCATTTGGAACAGAAAAGAGCTCTCTAGGCTCATTTATTTGATTATTTAAGGATTCTTTCCTTCCAAATATTAAATAATCAGTAGTAATATCACCAAAAGCAGTTGAAATTTTATATATAATATCTAAGCTTGGATTATTTCTTTCAGAGAGTAGGTGAGAGATAGAAGATTTAGGAATACCTATCTTTTTGGCAAATTCAGAGTTAGTCAAATTGCTTTCAGCAATTATAGTTTTAATTCTGTTGAGTATATCTTTATTATTCATTCTTTACTTTTATTAAATTCTTTAACTTATTGATTTATAATATTTAAACATTTATAAGTTTACAATTGTAAACATAAGAAACATTTGTAAAATGTGCAAAAAAAGAGAAATAAAAAAAGTAATTATTGATGAAATTTTATAATCAGTATTAAAATTTATATTTTAGCATATACACCAATCAAAATGCAAAAATTAGACGACGTCGATAGAAAAATCCTAGATATTTTAATTGACAACACAAGAACTCCCTTTACAGATATTGCTAAAAGACTACTAATTTCTGCTGGAACTGTTCATGTTAGGGTTAAAAAAATGGAAGATTTAGCTATAATAAAGGGTTCATCACTAACATTAGACTACAAGATGCTTGGCTATAATTTTATAGCGTATGTTGGAATTCTTATTGATCGTTCAAGAAGAACATATGAAATTATTGAGGAACTTAAAAAGAAACCTTACGTCACTGTGGCTCATATTACAACAGGAAAATATAATATTTTCTGTAAGATTAGAGCAAAAGGAACTGAACACGCTAGGGATATTATATTTTCAATTGATGATGTTGAGGGTGTTTTAAGAACTGAAACAATGATTTCTTTAGAAGAAAGTATAAATGATAAGAAAAGATTAATGAAAAATATTTTTCAGGATCTATAAACTATTATTGTAATACTTGAATGAATCAATAAACAGCTCTCTGTTTATTTCTTTATCAACAACAGGTCTTCCAATTGCTTCTAATAAAACAAAATTTATTCTGCTTCCTTCATTTTTTTTATCAAATATCATTAAATCATAAATTTGATTTACATCATTGTCTGAGAAGCTAATTACCTTATAGTGTTTTAATAACTCTGTTTTAATATTCTCTAAATCTGACAATGGAAAACTAAGTTGTTTGTGGGAAATATATAACTCAGTAATAAGTCCAACAATGATAGCTTCACCATGTTTTAATTCGTTTATTGAGTTAGACATGAATGAATATGATTCAATCGCATGACCAATAGTGTGTCCAAGATTAAGAATTTTTCTATTATTAGATTCAAATTTATCTGATTTAACAACTTCATTTTTAATTTCAGAATATTTAGAGATTATAAAATCAACATCTTTATAAAAGTCTTTCTTAATTAAAGAGTTGAAATCAAGATCTGGATTATCAGTAAGCAGACTGTGTTTAAAAACCTCTGCATATCCATTAATAAATTCATCTTTAGATAGAGTTTTAAGATATTCACTATCTAAAACTACCTCTAAAGGATCTTTAAATACTCCTATTTGATTTTTTAGTAGCTTAAAATCAATCCCTGTTTTACCACCATGAGCAGCATCAACCATTCCAAGAAGAGTGGTTGGTATATTAATAAAACTTATTCCTCTTAGATATGTAGATGCACAAAAACCCCCTATGTCTGTTAGAACACCTCCACCAAGATTTATCAGAAGTGATTTTCTATCTGCATTAAACTCATTAAGCTTATCCCATATAAGAAGACATGATTCTATATTCTTATTTTCTTCACCTGATTTAATAATTATTTTATTGAATCTTTTAACTCCTGACTTCTCCTTAAAAATATCCAAACAAAATTTATCTGTATTATCATCGACTAAAATAAATATTGAAGAATATTTATCAGAGTTTAATTTTTCTTTCAGTAATGAATATTGATCTAATTTCATTAATTAATTTTGATTAGTTTTACTGCAAAATTAGGTATTTATTTTATGCTTTTAGACAATACAAAAAATGGTTTTTCACTTAAATCAAACTTTGAATTAAAAAAAGCTTACTTTTTATTTAAAATAATATCCAATAAATCTCTTACTAATATTGGAAAAAAAGTTCTTGAATTTTCCCTTAAACTTAGACTCCCTATATTATTCTTAGTTAAAGGAACAGTATTTGAACAATTCTGTTCGGGTGAATCATTAGATGAATCATTTAAAACTGTTGAAAGACTTTATGAGAAAAATGTTAAAAGTTATCTTCACTACTCAGTTGAAGGATTAGAGAATGAAGAATCTTATGACACATCATTGAATGAGGTACTAGATTCAATTAAATTTGTAGCTAATAAAAATATCCTAGATTTTACTGTTTTTAAACCTACAGCTATTGCTAACTCAAAGATTCTTCAAAAAGTTTCAGAAAATAAACCTTTAGAAAAGAACGAACAGGAGCTATATGAGAGGATACTAAGTAGATTCGATACTATTTGCAGTTTGGCTCACAAAAAGGGTGTTAAAATACTTGTTGATGCAGAAGAATCATGGATTCAAGATTCTATAGATGAAATAGTATTAAAAATGATGATTAAATACAATAAACAAAAAACTATTGTTTTTAATACATCTCAAATGTATAGACATGATAGGCTTGAATATCTTGAAAGACTAAAAAATATTGCTGAAAAAGAAAATTTTTTAATTGGAATAAAACTAGTAAGAGGAGCATATATTGAGAAAGAAAATAAAAGAGCTTTAAAGAATAATTATAGATCTCCGATATGTGATTCAAAAGAATTAACTGATTTAAATTTTAATAAAGGAGCTTCATACATTTTATTAAACTTAAATATATTCTCTCTTTTCTCAGGAACTCATAACGAGGAAAGCATTTATAAAATAATAGATATAATGAAATCTCATAATGTAGACAATGGTAACCAAAAAATATGGTTTGGTCAACTTTATGGCATGAGTGATAACATATCCTTTAATCTTGCAAATGAAGGCTTTAATGCTATTAAGTATCTTCCATTTGGACCAATTAAGGAAGTTATACCTTATTTAATTAGGAGAGCTGATGAAAACACTTCTGTAAAGGGTCAGACCTCAAGAGAATTAGAATTAATAAAAACAGAATTAAAGAGAAGGAAGACTACTTAATTTCTACAGTAGCAGCAGCCTCACAATTAGTAATGATAAAGTTTAAAGAATCTGTCTCAATATAATAGACTCCACAAGGCTTTTGATTAGGTTCACTTTTATTAAAGATAACTTTACCTTCAGAGATAAGATCAATCAAAACAGTACTATCAATAGATTCAACATTTGATTTTAAAATTAAATCTTTTGAAATAATATTATCTATAACCCTTGCGCTAGGACCATAATTACAAGATGTTCTTTTACCATTGAATATAAAGAAGAGAAAAATTATACCAATTATAAACCCCGTAGAATAGTAATACAATCTTTTTAAAAAACTCATTTAATTTTTTCTATAATTCTTAATTCGTCCTCTTTTGTGATAACAAATTTATTAAATTCTGACTCTATAATACTTTCAATCATTTCTCCCCATTCAAGTATACACATGTTGCCAGATTGTAAATATTCATGTAATCCAATACTGTCTAATTCATTCATACTTTTAATTCTGTATAAATCCATATGGTAAATTAGATCCCCTTTACTGGTATTATATTCGTTAATTATTGAAAATGTAGGGCTTGAAACATTATCAATAACATTCATTGACTTAAGTATTTCCTTAATTAAGGTGGTTTTACCTGCTCCCATTTCTCCACTTATTAAAACAATATTTTTATTAATATTTTTTTTAACATCATCTGAAACAGCACTTAATTGATTTAATTGAAATTTTATCTTCATATTAGTGTCACTAAATATAAGCATTTGTCATAATTTTTTAATTTTGCAGATATGAATTTAACAGCCGGACATATAGCTGATCAAATAAATGGTACTGTAGTTGGAGATAGAAATATTGATATTTTTAATATTTCAAAGATTGAAGAGGGATCAAAAGGGTCATTAACTTTTCTGGCTAATCCTAAATACACGGAGTTCATATACACAACAAAAGCTTCTGCTGCAATTGTTTCCAGTGATTTCGAACCAACTGAAAGAATTGAACTGACTTTAATCAAAGTGAAAGATCCTTATTCTTCATTTACTACAATTCTTGAATTGTTTGACAAAGATATTTCAAAAAGAAAAGGAATAAGTCAATTAACTGATGTTGATAAATCATCAAAGATTTCAGATTCTGCATTTATTGGTTCTTTTTCTTCAGTAGGAGAAAATTCAATTATAGGTGAAAAATGTATTATTGAAAATCAAGTCTTTATTGGAAATAATGTTAAGATCGGAAAAGGTTGTTTAATATACCCCGGTGTAAAAATATTAGATGATACTATTATAGGTCAAAATTGTATAATTCATAGCTCAACTACAATTGGATCTGACGGTTTTGGGTTTGCTCCCAATGATGATGGTAGTTATAAAAAAATACCTCAAACAGGTAATGTAGTGATAGGAGATAATGTTGAAATTGGTTCTAATTCTACTATAGACAGGGCTACTTTAGGTTCTACAATAATTAGTAATGGTGTTAAACTTGATAATCAAATTCAAGTAGCTCATAATGTTGAAATTGGTGAAAATACTGCAATTGCAGCTCAATCTGGAGTTGCTGGGTCAACTAAAATTGGCAAAAATTGTATGATTGGAGGTCAAGTTGGCATAATAGGACACATAAAGATTGGTGATAATGTTAAAATTCAAGCTCAAGCGGGTGTGACTTCTAATATTGAAAGTAATTCTAGAGTAACAGGAACACCTGCAATTTCTTACATGAATTATAATAAATCATACGTTCACTTTAAAAACTTACCTGAAATAGTAAAAAAAATTGATAAAAAAGACTGATGATAAGAAGAACTGTTCCCCAAAAAACAATCTCAAAAGAATCTTCGCTAAGTGGAGTCGGTTTGCATACAGGTGAGAATGTTAATCTTACATTTAAACCTGCACCCTCTAACACTGGTTTAGTATTTATAAGAGAAGATATAGAAGGAGATAATTCTATTGAAGCTAATATTAAATTTATTTCAAATACAGATAGAGGTACAAACCTGGATAATGGGTCATTTAGAATACATACCTCTGAGCATGTCTTAGCTGCTTTAACTGGTTTAGATATTGATAATTGTTATATTTCTCTAGACGGTGCTGAGGTACCAATAATGGATGGCTCATCAAAGTTTTTTATTGAAGCTATAGAAGAAGCCAAAATAGTAGAACAAAATGCACTAAGGGAAGAGTTTATTCCTTCTGAAAAGATTTTATTTAAATGTGAAGAAACAGGAAGCAATTTATCTCTTATTCCAGATGATAATTATAGCATTGATACAAAAATTGATTTTAACACTGAAGTTCTAGGAACTCAAACTGCTTCAATTAATGATATAAGCGACTTTAAAGAGGAAATATCTTCTTCAAGGACGTTTAGTTTTCTTCATGAACTTGAAACACTTCTAGAGCATGGTCTAATTAAAGGTGGTGATTTAAATAATGCTATTGTTTACGTAGATAAACCTCTTGCTGACAGCAATATGGAGAGGCTTAAAAAGGCTTTTAATAAAAGCTCTATTTCAGTAACACCAAATGGTATACTTGATAATTTGAGCTTACATCATCCTAATGAAGCTGCAAGACATAAGCTTTTAGATGTTATTGGTGATCTTGCACTAATTGGCATGAAAATTAGGGGAAAAATTATAGCAGAAAAACCAGGTCATGCTGTAAATGCTAAATTTGCTCAATTAGTTAGTGAAGCAATAAAAGCAGATAGAAAAAATATTATACCTGTAATTAATTTTGACAAGAAACCTTTGATGGATTCTAATCAAATAATGAATGTAATTCCTCACAGACCTCCTTTTCTATTAATCGATGAAGTTTTAGAATTATCTGAATCTCATGTGATTGGACTTAGAAGAGTAGAACAAAGTGAATCTTGGGTTAAAGGTCACTTCCCTGGAGCACCAGTAATGCCCGGTGTTCTTCAAGTTGAGTTTATGGCTCAAGCAGGTGGAGTTTTAGTATTGAATACAGTTCCAGATCCAGAAAATTATCTCACATTCTTTATGAAAATGGATAAGTGTAAATTTAAAGATACTGTAGTTCCTGGTGATGTTCTTATTTGTAAATTAGAGCTAGTTTCACCAATTAGAAGAGGAATTATCCATATGCACGGTCAGACTTTTGTTGGAGATAAAATTAAAAGTGAGGGAGAGTTTATGGCAAAAATTATTAAAAAAGATACATTATGAATCAACCATTAGCATACGTTCATCCAGGTGCAAAAATTGCAAAAAATGTAGTTGTTGAACCTTTTACTACAATTAACAATAATGTTGAGATAGGTGAGGGAACATGGGTTGGCTCTAATGTTACAATTATGGAAGGTGCTAGAATTGGTAAAAATTGTTTTATTTATCCTGGTTCTGTTATTTCTGGAAACCCACAGGATTTAAAATTTGAAGGAGAAGATTCAATTTGTGAAATTGGAGATAATACAACTATTAGAGAATGTGTAACTATAAATAGAGGTACAAAAGATAGAGGTAGTACTAGAATTGGTAGGAACTGTTTAATAATGGCTTATTCTCATGTTGCGCATGATTGTTTTGTAGGGGATAACTGTATATTTTCAAATAACAGTACCCTTGCTGGTCATATAACCGTTGGTGACTATGTTATACTTTCAGGTTTTGTTGCTGTACATCAATTTTGTCAAATTGGTTCACACTCATTTGTTGCAGGTGGGTCACTTGTAAGAAAGGATGTCCCTCCTTATGTTAAGGCTGCCAGAGAGCCTCTATCTTATGTTGGAATAAATTCAGTAGGTCTAAGAAGAAGAGGTTTTGACAGCAAGAAAGTTCATGAAATTCAAAATATTTATAGAATATTATATCAGAAAAAGTATAACAATACCCAGGCTATGGAAATTATACAAGCTGAACTAAATGCTACTCCTGAAAGAGATGAGATTATTCAATTTATCGATAATTCACAAAGAGGTATAATGAAAGGTTACTTTCAAAAAAATTAAGATATATGGCAAGTACAAGTGACATCAGAAAAGGTTTATGTATAAAGTATAATCATGATATTTATAAGGTAATTGAATTTCTTCACGTTAAACCTGGAAAAGGTCCTGCTTTTGTAAGAACAAAACTCAAAAGTGTCACAAATGGTAAAGTTTTGGATAACACTTTTCCATCTGGTCATAAAATTGAAGAAGTTAAGGTTGTAACAAGTAAATATCAGTTTTTATATAACGATTCAGATCATTTTCATTTTATGAATAGTGAGGATTATAATCAAATCACAATAGATAAAAATAAAATTGATCATCCAGGTCTTTTAAAAGAAGGTGAGAATGTTACCATAATTATTAATACTGAAGACAACAATCCATTGTCTGTTGATATGCCTCTAAGTGTAGTTCTTGAAGTTACTCACACAGAACCAGGGATTAAAGGGAATACAGCAACAAATGCATTAAAACCAGCTACTTTAGAGACAGGTGCATTGATTAATGTTCCATTATTTATTAATGAAGGAGATAAAGTAAAAATTGATACTGAAAAAGGTCAGTATATCGAAAGAATAAAATAAATTTGTCAAAAATTACACTAAATGAGTATTATAGTTAATAAAAACTCTAATGTTTTAGTTCAAGGTTTTACTGGAAGTGAAGGAACATTTCACTCTGAACAAATGATTGAATATGGAACTAATGTTGTTTGTGGAGTTACTCCTGGAAAAGGTGGTACTAAACATCTAGACAAACCTGTATATAACAGTGTTGCTGATGCTTTAAAATCTGAAGACATCAATACTTCAATAATTTTTGTACCTCCTATGTTTGCAGCAGATGCAATAATGGAAGCTGCAGAGGCTAATATTGAAACTATTGTAACCATAACTGAAGGTATTCCTATTGGTGATATGACTAAAGTTGTTTCATACATAGAAGGAAAAAATATTCGCTTAATTGGTCCTAATTGCCCAGGAATAATTACCCCAGAAGAAGCTAAAATTGGTATTATGCCAGGTTTTGTCTTCAAGAAAGGTAATGTTGGTATTGTTTCAAAATCTGGAACACTTACTTATGAGGCTGCAGATCAAGTTGTAAAGTCTGGTTTTGGAATCTCAACTGCAATAGGAGTAGGGGGTGATCCAATAATTGGTACAACACTTCTAGATTCTGTAAAATTATTTATGGATGATGATGAAACTGACGTGATAGTATTAATTGGTGAAATTGGTGGTCAACTAGAAATTGATGCTGCTAGATGGATTAAAGATAATGGAAACAAAAAACCAGTAGTTGGTTTTATTGCTGGTGAAACTGCTCCAAAAGGAAGGAAAATGGGTCATGCAGGTGCTATTATAGGAGGTAAGGATGATACTGCTTCTGCAAAAAAGAGAATTATGCGAGAATCCGGTATATTAGTAGTAGATTCTCCTGCAGATATAGGAAAGTCCGTTAAAGAAATTTTAGGATAATGAAATTATTAGAATCAAAGGTTGCAATTGTTACAGGTGGAAGTAGAGGTATTGGTAAAGCTATATGTAAATCTTTTGCTGAAAATGGTTGTGATGTTGCATTTACATATAATAATTCAAAAGAATCTGCTGAAAATTTAGCTACAGAACTTAATAAATTAGGTGTTAAAGCAAAAGCTTATAAAAGTGATGCCTCAAGTTTTGATGATTCTTCAAAATTAGTTGATGATGTAATATCTGATTTTGGAAAAATTGATGTTCTAGTAAATAATGCTGGTATCAAAAAAGATAATCTTCTAATGAGAATGGATAAAGAAGACTTCGATAGTGTAGTAAATACAAACTTGTCTTCAGTCTTTAATCTAACTAAATCATCCATAAGAACATTTCTAAAGCAAAGAAGTGGTTCAATTATTAATATAAGCTCTGTTGTAGGTGTTAAAGGAAATGCAGGGCAATCAAATTATTCTGCTTCTAAAGCAGGTATTATTGGTTTTTCTAAATCAGTAGCTCTTGAACTTGGTTCAAGAAATATAAGAAGCAATGTTATTGCTCCTGGATTTATTGAAACTGACATGACGGACTCTTTATCAGAGGATGTTATTAATTCTTGGAAAGAAAGTATTCCACTTAAAAGAGGTGGAAACCCAAGCGATGTTGGAAATGCATGTGTATTTCTTGCATCTGATCTGTCTAGTTATATAACTGGACAAGTTCTTCACGTAGATGGAGGAATGTTAACTTAATATTTATATAAATGAAAAATTTACCAAACGTAGGTTTACCTATTATTTTATTATCACTATTACTAATCGTATTTATATCTAGATCATCTGTTAATATAGGTTCAGGTCAAGCTGGAGTTCTATTTCAAACTCTGGGCGGTGGTGTAGTTACCGATGCTCCTCCTAAAGGAGAAGGTTTTAAGATTATTGCACCTTGGAATAGAGTTGTAATATACAATGTAAGACAACAAGAAGCTCTTGAGAGAATGCAAGTACTTTCATCTAATGGTCTTGAAATTAGTTTAGATATATCAATTTTATATCAGCCACTATATGATGAACTTGGTCTTCTTCACCAAACTAAAGGTGAAAACTATTTAAACTCAGTTCTACTTCCTAATATAAGAGCAGTAGCTAGAAGTGTGGTTGGAAGATATACACCTGAGCAATTATATTCAACTAAAAGAGATGCAATTCAAAATGAAATTTTTGAAGAAACACGTGATAATGTTTTATCACAACATATTCAATTAAACTCTGTTTTAGTTAGAGACGTTACTTTACCAACTGCTATTAAAGAAGGTATTGAGAGAAAATTAGTTCAAGAGCAAGAATCTTTAGAATATGAATTTAGACTTGTTAAAGCTGAACAAGAAGCTGAGAGACAAAGAATTGATGCTGAAGGTAAAGCTATTGCAAATAGAATTTTAAGTGCTTCATTGACTGATAGAATTCTTAGAGAAAAAGGAATTGAAGCAACATTGAAATTATCTGAATCACCAAATGCTAAGGTTATTGTTATTGGTTCTGGTGAAGATGGAATGCCTATAATTCTAGGTGGAAACAACTAAGACAAAATTATAGATCAATAAAAAACCCATGATCATTTTGATTATGGGTTTTTTTTATTTCTAATTTAGGGATAACATCTATATAGAAAAGCAGGAGGGAAGTTAGTTAAGGTAAAAGTAAGTGTTACCTTTTTAAAATATTTTTTTAATCTCCTGTAATCATATGGTGTATATTGAAACTGGACGTACAAACCTTCAGTTTTTAAATATTTAATTGAATTTTGAATTATAGAATTTTTAATATCTACCGGTATTAGTGATAGAGGTAGAGCAGAAATAATGTAATCAACTTCGTTTAAATTTTGCTTTTTTATATAATCTCCTATTTTTTCAGCACTATCATTAATAAGAATTACTCTTTCATCATTTATTTTTTCTTTTAAAACTTTATAGAAATATTCATTTGTTTCAAAAACAAAAAATTTAGTATTGGGCCCTATAAGTTTCAATATTTCAGTAGTAAAAACACCATCACCTGCACCAAATTCTACAACAGCTTTAGCTTCATTTAATTTAAGTGAACCATACATTTTATTTCCCATAGCTTTACTACTAGAGGAAATTGCACCTACACTTTTATGTTTTAAAAATTCTTTGAAATATGACATAATTTTAATTTTTGGTTAAATTTAAAAAATCTGCAAGTTGTCTTGGAGTCTTTTAAGAATAATATTCATCATTCTTTTATTTAGGGATGATGAATTTTTTTTATAAATATGGTACTCCTCAATAGTGAATAATCCTATAATCATACCTTTTAAAAGATTTCTAAACTTTTGATTTTTATTTATAGAATTTTCAATATAGTCTAGTTTTTTTTCATTTGAAAGTTCGTAAAAGACATTTTTGTGTTTGATAATATAATTCCTGTACGTTTCTATTAAAACTGGAGATTGCAGCTTTATAATAGGTCTTAAGGTGTCATTTTGAAAAGATTCTTCATCAGTAATTTGTGATGATTTTTTTAAGTTTAAGACAGGTCTAATTTTAATTAAATCGTTTGGTCTATCATTCATTATTAGTACTATTTAAATTCTATCTTTAGATTAATAGTCTCTATTTTCAAAATCTTCATTTTCTTCCTTAATTATTTTTCTAATAAGTAAATAAATTAAAGAAGCTATTATAACAAGCCAAATTGCTATACTAAAAATCATTTCTGAATCATTCATTTAGTCTAGTTTTACAGCAGTTCCATATGCCATTATTTCAGAGCATCCTTGCATTATCATTGAAGTTGTTATCCTAACATTAACCACAGCATCAGCATCAAGATCTTGAGCATTAGCAATCATTCTGCTTATTGCTTGTTCTCTTGCTTGAGCTTGAAGTTTTGTATACTCGTCAATTTCACCACCGACAATATTTTTTAATGCAGCAAATATATCTCTTGCGGCATTTCTTGATCTAACGGTATTTCCACGAGCAATTCCTAATGTTTTAGTAATCTTTTTATTTCCAATGTTAGGGGATGTAGATATAATCATGCTCTAATATACAAACTTTGATATACATATCCTGTTTTACATAATATTAATTATAGGACATTTATTGTTTTATGAGCTTTCCGCCAATAATTTTCCATTCTAGATAATTATCTATATCATTAAATGGATTTACGTTATTAAACATTTCAATAACTCCATCATTATCTTTATCCCTTATTTTGGTAAACTTAATCCATGGTTCAGTTCCAGAGTAATAATCAATAAATTCATTAGTTTTATCTATATACTCATTACCACTTAATTCTAAAACTTGTATGGACCAGTTTTTATAAAAGTTTCTTTCATTCCATGGAAGATTTGGCTCTTCACCAAGACCATCACCAGTTCTTGTTAAAATTATTTCAACATTTCCATCATTATTTAAATCGTAAAATTCAAAATTACTAACGAGCCCTTGTCTATTAACATTTGCTTCAGGTAGCCTTATATAATCATTATCAA
>SGZE01000016.1 GCA_004214015.1 Flavobacteriales bacterium
GAGATAAAACTAAAATTTGAAGAATATTTTTCATCAATTCAGCCTTAGTAAGAATTTCGATTGAAATCACCAGCGAGGTGCTCATTAAAAAGCTAAAAATAATTATCCTAAACCCTTCTTTATGAAACATTATATCAAAGTTATTATCAAAGCTATATATGAAACACCCATAGCACTATCAAGTCTATCAAAAACCCCACCATGACCTGGTAATATAGTACCGCTATCTTTAACTCCAGCCTTTCTTTTAATTATAGATTGATAAATATCACCAAATAAGCCAAAAATAGGAACAAATAATCCAAGAAAAAATGTTTTCCAAAATGGATAGATTTCTTGAATGTAATTAAATGAAATAATACTAAAAATTAACGAGCATAAAAGCCCCCCTATAAATCCTTCCCATGTTTTATTAGGTGAAGCTTTAATTTTCATTTTTGTTTTACCAAAATAAGATCCAAAAAAATAAGACATAGTATCACTTATCCAGATTAAAATGAATATTAATAAAATTGGAAATGGATTATAAGACCCATCAAAAGAAAAAGGAATTAGAGCTAACACTGTCATAGATTGAAATACATAATATTGCGGTAGTCTATAAACTAATGATTGATTTGAATTTGTAATTTGAATTTTTCTCCATAATTCATGAGATTCATAAGTAGCTATTAATGTTAAAAGAATAAAGACTACAAGAAAACTTTCCGAACTGAAAATTATTGACCCTGAAACAAGTAAAATATATAAAATACCTGTGATCAATCTAGGTAGAAAATTAATCATCACTTAATATTAGATAAATATCTTTGGCACTATTACCATAAGTTAAAAAATTATCTTCATTAAGCTTATTTTTAACATTAATCGTTGTAATGTTTGATGGAAAATTTGTTTTGTATTTCTTTTTTAATTCTGTCATCCCTTCACTAACATCAGACACGAATTGATTAGATTTAGCTAGAACAATGACTACAGAAGGAAGATCCTCAATTCTATTACTTTTAATCTGCTTGTTACAGATTAATATTCTCCCTGTATTAGACAGTAAAAATTCACATTCAGTAACTAATGCTTTAACATTATCATTATCTATTTTTCTAATAAGTCTAATATTAAGATTTTTTGAAATATTTGAATCTAGTGAACAAACATTATCATTACTCCACTGATTTTCTTCTATGATCTTTTGAAAAATTTCATTAGTAGAGTTTTTTTCATCAATAAATATGAATCTTCCTCCAAAACTTGTAAAGTTCTTTGCAAAAATTAAATCATTTGTGTCATCTTTAGAAATAGGAGACTCAATTTCATCTGAATCTTCATTTTTTTTATTCCTAAAAAAGTTCCAAAACCCCAAAATATTTAGTCTTTTTTATTGTCTTTTACTTCTTTGATTACTTCAACTTCTTTCATAAATGGTCTTTCTCCAAGAATATTAACAAGGTCTTCTTTGAAAATGACCTCCTTCTCAAGTAATCTAGATGCTAATGATGAAAGCTTATTTTTATTCTTTTTAAGAATTGAACATGCTCTTTTATATTGCTTTTCAATAATTAAAGAAATTTCTTCATCAATTTTTCTTGCTGTTTCTTCTGAATAAGGTTTTGTAAAATTATAGTCACCTTGTCCACTTGAATCATAATAAGTAATATTTCCAATTTTATCATTTAAACCATAAACAGATACTATCGCTCTGGCCTGTTTTGTGACTTTTTCTAAATCACTTAATGCACCAGTCGATATTTTATTGAACATAATTTTTTCTGCGGCTCGTCCACCTAAAGTAGCACACATTTCATCAAGCATCTGTTCTGTTCTTACTATCATTCTTTCTTCTGGAAGATACCAAGCTGCACCTAGAGATTGTCCTCTTGGAACAATCGTAACTTTCACTAGAGGAGCTGCATGTTCAAGAAGCCAACTGACTATTGCATGACCAGCTTCATGAAATGCAATAGTATTTTTTTCTTCCTTACTAATTATTTTATTTTTTTTCTCAAGTCCACCTACAATTCGATCTACGGCATCAAGAAAATCTTGCTTACCTACAGATTTTTTATTATTTCTTGCTGCTATTAGAGCAGCTTCATTACAAACATTTGCAATATCAGCTCCAGAAAATCCTGGAGTTTGTTTTGCTAGAAACTCAACATCAAGACCTCTAGCCTTTTTTATTGGTTTTAAATGAACTTTAAAAATTTCTCTTCTTTCATTCAAATCTGGTAAGTCAACAAATATTTGTCTATCAAATCTTCCTGCTCTCATCAATGCTTTGTCTAAAACATCCGCCCTATTTGTTGCAGCAACTACAATAACATTCGTATTTGTCCCAAACCCATCCATTTCTG
This sequence comes from Flavobacteriales bacterium, assembly GCA_004214015.1. GTDB lineage: Bacteria > Bacteroidota > Bacteroidia > Flavobacteriales > Flavobacteriaceae > Marisimplicoccus. The sequence continues at coordinate 2,352 of SGZE01000016.1, forward strand.
TAAGAAGTTGGTTTAAAGTATTTTCTCTCTCATCATTTGAGCCAGTCATATTACCTCTACCTCTAGCTCGACCAATAGCATCAATTTCATCAATAAAAATTATTGCTGGAGATTTTTCTTTAGCTTGTTTAAATAAATCTCTAACCCTTGAAGCACCAACACCAACAAACATTTCAACGAAATCAGAACCGGAAAGAGAAAAGAAAGGAACTTTAGCTTCTCCCGCAACTGCTTTAGCTAATAATGTTTTTCCTGTTCCGGGCGAGCCAACTAATAGAGCTCCTTTTGGGATCTTACCTCCAAGAATAGTATATTTCTTAGGGTTTTTGAGAAAATCCACAATTTCTTGCACTTCTTCTTTAGCACCTTCTAAACCAGCAACATCTTTAAATGTAACTTTTACTTCAGTATTTTGATCAAATAGTTTAGCCTTAGATTTACCTATATTGAATATTTGGCCACCAGCACCACCACTTCCACCAGACATTCTTCTCATCAAAAATATCCATATACCAATTATTATAATTATAGGAAGAAACCCAAGTAAAACATCCAACCATCGATTTTCCATAGTTGTAAATTCGATAGAGAAATTTAGGTTCTCAGATTCTCTAATTTCTTGAAGTTTTGTTTCAAATAATTCAGGTGTTCCAATTTCAAATTGATAATGAGGGCCTGATAAATTATCCTGTCCTAGAAAGTTTTTAGCTTTTGCGCTTTTGTGAATATCTTTATCTAAAGCGTTTTCATTCAATGTAACCCTTGCATATCTTTGATTTATTATAGCCACCTTGCTTATATCGCCATTTCTAAGGTAGTTTTCAAAAGTTGAAATATCTGTAGGTTGAGTATTTTGAAGTCCAGAATCTCCGCCTAGTAGTCCAATACTTAGAATGAAAAAAACTACTGAAGCATAGAACCAGTAGATATTAATTTTCGATTTATTATTTTTTTTCTTATTCGCCATTAATTAAGCTTTTGATTCAACATTAGTAATTTTTGCATCACCCCAAAGGTTTTCCAGATCATAATATTCTCTTATTTCTCTTTGAAAAACATGAACAACCACATCAACATAATCAATTAAAACCCATTCTTGATTTTCAACTCCCTCTATACTAAATGGTTTCTCTTTTAGTTTCTTACTTACATGTCTTCTTATAGAATTTGATATTGCAGCTACATGAATATTTGATGTTCCTGTACATACAATAAAAAAACCACATACTGTATTGCTTATCTTTGTTAGGTCCATTATATTTACATCAACACCCTTAACATCTTCTATACTGAATAAAATCTCATCGATTAACTTAGTTTCTTTCAATTTGGTTTTAACCATTAAATTTTTCTTTGTTCAAATTTATTACTTTTAGTAACATGTCTACTATTAAGATAATCAAAGTTAATGCCACTAGGTCAACAAATGACAAAGTAAAGATGTTAATTAAATCAAAAAAAATAAATAGTGGATATTTAGTCTCTGCAAAATATCAATATGGAGGGAGAGGGCAACTATCTAAAAGATGGTATTCTAGTTATGGAAAAAACCTTATTTGTTCATTATACTATAACTTCCCAAAGATTCCATCTAATTCGCCTTATGCTATTAATTATGCTGTTTCATTATCAGTTCTAAAAACAATTAGAAAATTTACATCCAGTAAACTATTAATTAAATGGCCCAACGACATTTTGTCAGGAGATAAAAAAATCTCTGGAATATTAATTGAAAATTCAATTAAGTCAAATAAAATATATTCTACAATAATAGGAACAGGAATAAATATTAATCAAATGATTTTTAGAAACTTACCAAATGCAACTTCTATAAAGCATTCATCTAAAAAAGACATTTCGGTAGACATTGTTTTAACCGAATTAGTTAAGAATTATAAATTTTATTTACCACAAATTTATAATTCAAAAGAACTCTCAAAGGAGTACCACAAAAATTTATATGGACTTGAGAGATGTACTTTTCTTTTAAATGGAAAAACTTTAAGAGGTAAGATTATTAAGGTGCTAGAAAATGGCCAAATTCAAATTAAAATAGATTCATTAGGAATCGGTGAATATAGTTCAGGAGAAATTAAAATTATTGTCTAACCTAGCTCCAAGTTTTTGGATCTTCTCTCCATTTTTTTAGCCTACTGATTTCATTTCTATCAAGTGTTCCTTCAGATTGAATTAAGTTAACTAATGAGTTATAATCTGATAATGAATTAATAGAAATATTTTCGTCTTCAAATTTTTTATTTGCAAACTGAAAATTATAAGAAAAAATAGATAACATCCCCATTACATTATAACCCTCAGACTTTAATGCATTTATAGCATTTAAACTACTCTTACCGGTGCTTATTAGATCTTCAATAACTACTACATTTGATCCATTTTTAATATTTCCTTCAATCTGGTTTTTTAAACCATGTTCTTTTGGTTCAGGTCTTACATATGCATATGGTAGATTTAATCTTTCTGCAATCATAGCACCAATAGCTATAGCTCCAGTTGCAACTCCAGCAATACATATATCTTTTCCATATTTATTTTCAACAATCTCAGTCATTTTATCTGCTACAAATTTTCTCACATTAGGAAATGAAAGAATTAATCTGTTATCACAGTAAATGGGAGATTTAATTCCACTAGTCCAAGTAAAAGGTTTTTTGGTATTTAATTTAATTGCATTAATTTGTGTAAGATAATTTACTGTTTGCTCAGCAACTTTTTTGTCTAATACCATAGTCACAAATGTATAAAGTTTTTTTCAACCAAAAGCCTTTAATTCTTACAAACGAAATTCAAGAATTTTCAGACACTGAACCTTTTATTTTTATTAAATATTCAAGTGCAAGACAAATTTTAAAAGCCTTGAAGTCAACTAAAAACAGTAAAGTTTATTTATATCATAAAAATATTGATAAGCTCTGGAAAACATTTGTAAAACAATTCCCCGTTATTGAGGCTGCTGGTGGTTTAGTTGAAAGAACAGATAATAAGTTCTTATTTATTTTCAGGAACGATAAATGGGATTTACCAAAAGGAGGAGTAGAAAAAAATGAATTGATAATTGAAGCTGCCAAAAGAGAAGTTATGGAAGAAACTGGGGTAGGCGATTTAATAGTTCAAAATCAACTTTCTGAGACTTATCATATCTTTAAAAAAGGTAAAAGATATAGACTTAAGAAAACCTATTGGTTTAAAATGTCAACTAATTATATGGGACAACTTCAACCTCAAATTGAAGAAGGAATTTCAAAAACTGAATGGATTTCAAAAGCAGGAATTGAAAGCTTTTTAGATGATGCCTTTGAGAATATTAGAATAATTATTTTTGAGGTTCTAGATAGAAAGTCCCTTGGGGATAAATAACTTATAATCGCCTTTGTTTTTTATAAGATCTCTAACTATACTACTGCTTATGAAAGAATTTTTTGAATCAGTTAGAAAAAAAACAGTTTCGATTCCTGTCATCTCTCTATTAGTTAGAGCAATGCTTTTTTCAAATTCAAAATCTGCAGGATTTCTTAAACCTCTTATAATAAACTGAGCATCATTTTCTTTACAAAAATCTACTGTTAATCCACTGTAACATTTAACATCTATTTTTTTAATCTTATCAAAAGTTGTTGAGACAAATTCAAATCTTTTTTCTGCTGAAAACATATACTTCTTGTCTGAATTTTCACCAATCCCAATAATAATCTCATCAAAAACTCTAAGACCTTTATTAATTATATCTTGATGACCTAATGTGATTGGATCAAAAGATCCAGGAAATACAGCTCTTTTCATATCTTAAATTTAAATATAATTTATAGAATTGAATTGATTTGATTAATTATAATTTCTTTAATTGACAGACCTTGCTCCTTGATTTGTTGAGGAACAATACTCTGTTTTGTAAATCCAGGTATTGTATTTGTTTCAAGAATGTAGGGTATTTGATTTACAATTATAAACTCTGATCTAGTAATTCCATCTAATTCGATATTATCATAAATAGTATTAATATATTCATGAATTAGTTCTTTAGCCTGATCTGAAATATTACCTGGAGTAATTTCTTGTGATTCACCTAGATACTTTGCATTGTAATCAAAAAGCTCATTTTCACTAATTATTTCTGTAATTGGAAGAATTATCCTCTTATCATTTCGATTTATTACTCCAACTGAGACTTCTTGGCCATCAAGAAAGTTTTCAATTATTACTTCATCTCCTTCTTTAAATGCAATTTTAATTTTATTCTCAAGTTCATCCACATAGTTTACTTTGGAGACTCCTATACTACTTCCACCATTGTTTGGCTTTACAATACAAGGAATTATTATTGTTTCTAAAATTTTTGAAATATTAATATTGTCTTTCTTTTTTATTAGAACTTGTTTTGAACAGGGAATATTTAATTTTTCTACAAATTCAATATATTTCTTCTTATTAAAAGTTAATTGAGAAACATAATTATTACACCCAGTTTGAGGAATATTATTTCTTTCAAGAATTTTAGCTAAAACTCCATTTTCACCAGGATCTCCATGTATAATATTAAAAACTGCATCAGGTTTAATAATTTCATTATTAATATTAAATGAAAAATTTTCATAGTCTAAATTGAAAATTCTTTCTTTAAACTTAACTGTTTTTTTATTTTTTGAAATACAAACTTCATACACATTCCAGTCGGAATTATCTTTTAGGTTATCGTAGATAAATTTACCACTCTTAACAGATACCTCATATTCAGAAGAATAACCACCAAAAACAACTGCAATATTTTTCATATTATTTTCAAATGTAACTCATTATAATAAAAGACAATTATGTCTTAGTATATTTACATTAAATTATAGAGATGAAAATTTTAGATCATTTTAAAAGTAAATCATTAATCAAGCAAATTAGTTTAATGCTGATAATGACTTTTATTGTATTCACATTGGTTTATAATTCTCTTAAGATTTATACAAGGCATAACTCATACATTGAAGTTCCTGATTTATCTGGAATGAAATTAGATCAAGCATTAATTGTTTTAGATGAGAATAAACTAAGATATGAAGTATTAGACTCTTCTAAATTTTTTGTAGAACTTCCCAATTATTCTATAATATCTCAAATTCCAAAAGAATTTGAACTAGTTAAGAAGAACAGAAAGATATATTTAAATGTAAATCCTAAAAATTTTCAAAAAATTTCATTACCAAATGTTATTCAAATAACAAAGAGAAATGCTGAGTCAATTTTAACTGCACTTGGTTTTCAAGTAAATGATTATAGTTATGTAGATAATATTGGTAAAGATATGGTCTTAGATGTTTTATTTAAAGGTGAAAAAATACTTCCAGGACAAAAAATTCCACTGAATTCGGAGTTAGATCTAATTTTAGGAAATGGGAAAAGATAGTCCAAAACTTGATTTAGAGCAAGAGCTTCATGAACATTTTGCTTTTGATATTGATTCAGGTCAAGAACCACTAAGAATAGATAAGTTTCTAATGAGTAGAATTGAAAATGCTACTAGAAATAAAATTCAGAAAGCTGCAAAAGAAGGATCTATTCGTGTAAATGATAAAATTGTAAAATCAAGCTATAAAGTAAAAAAAGATGATAAAATAAGAATCTTATTCACTCATCCTCCATATGAGAATCTTCTTACTCCAGAAAAAATTGATTTAGACATTGAATATGAAGATGATTCAATAATAATAGTAAATAAAAGAAGTGGAATGGTCGTCCATCCAGGTCATGGAAATTATTCTGGTACTTTAATAAATGCCCTACTTTACCATTTTGAAAATTTACCAAACAACTCATCAAATAGACCAGGTCTAGTTCATAGAATAGATAAAGATACTTCAGGTTTGTTGGTAGTTGCTAAAACTGAAAAATCAATGACTTTATTGGCTAAGCAATTTTTTAAAAAGTCTGTTGAAAGAGAATATTATGCATTGGTATGGGGAGATGTAAAAGACAATGAGGGAGTTATAAATGCTCCAATAGGAAGAAACCCTAAAAATAGACTTCAGATGATTGTTTATGAAGATATGGAGGGAGGAAAAGAAGCTATAACAAATTATAAGGTTATAGAAAGGTTTGGATATGTAACTCTTGTTAGTTGTAGACTTCAAACTGGAAGAACTCACCAAATAAGAGTCCATATGAAATATATAGGTCACACATTGTTTAATGATGAAAGATATGGGGGTAATAAAATACTTAAGGGAACAGTTTACACTAAGTACAAACAATTTGTAGATAATTGCCTTAGACTTCTTCCAAGACAAGCTCTACATGCAAAAACTCTTGGTTTTATTCACCCAAAAACAAAAGAAAAGCTATCTTTTAATTCTGAAATTCCAGATGATATAACCTCTGTTATTGATAAATGGAGACTTTATTCTAAGCATAAAAATTTATAAATTTGAAATAAAAAATGAAAATACTTATTTCACCAGCTAAGTCTTTAGATTTTGAAAATAATATTGAAACAAGTTATAGTTCTTCACCCTTATTTGCTGATAAGGCTCTGCAGATTAATAATACTTTAAAAGAATTATCTGCTCCAGATCTTGGAAATCTAATGAGCATATCTCCGAAACTAAGTGATCTTAACTGGTTAAGAAATCAAGATTTTCAAAAAAACAATTCTAAACAAAGACAAGCAATATTCGCATTTAATGGAGATGTTTATGAAGGAATAGATGCTACTAGTATTTCTAGTTCAAATCATGATAAACTTCAAAATACATTAAGAATTTTATCCGGTCTTTACGGTATTCTTAAGCCTTTTGATAATATTAAACCATATAGACTTGAAATGGGAACTAAGATATCCATTAAAGGGACAAAAAATTTATATGACTTTTGGAAAAAAGATGTTACAAATTCAATTTTAAAAGAGATAGAAGAGGACGATATTATCGTAAATCTAGCTAGTAATGAATATTTTTCAGTGATTGATTCATCTTTAATTGAGAACAAAATTATTAGTCCTCAATTTAAAGATTTTAAAAATGGAAAACTTAAAATTATTTCATTTTATGCTAAAAAGGCTAGAGGTCTAATGACCAGATTCTTAATAGATAATGATATAAAATCATCATCTGACATTGAGAATTTTAATTCTTCTGGTTATATGTTTAGTAAAGATGAGACAGCCAATCCACTAGAGCCTGTATTTGTAAGGTAATTTTATTTTAAAATATTTTATACAATTCTAAACTAACATCTGAATGATTTATTCGTAAATTTAAATCAAGGAATTTTCCATGTTAAAAAAAATTTTATTCTTCATTCTTATTATCCAATTTAGCTACTCACAAAATAGAGAGCTAATTCAAGGAAAAGTTATATATAGGAATATAGATGTCCCTGCTGCAAATGTTATTAACAACACTGCACAGAGCTCAACAATTACTAATGATCAAGGAGAGTTTGAAATCTATGCGAAAGAGGGAGATGAAATAATTTTTTCATCTGTCCAATATATTATTAGAACAGTTAGAGTTAATAAAGAAATTTTAGAAAATAAAAGAATTATTGTTCAAATTAATCAAAGAGTAAGAGAATTAGATGAAATTGTAGTAACACCTGAGGATACTCAAAAATTTCTTGATCTTAAAGAAGAACAATTTAAAGGATTTGATTATATAGCAGATAAGTCGACAAAAATTCAGAATGTCCTCACGGATAATAGGCAAGTAGTTAATGGTTTAAATTTTGTTAATATATTCAAACTCCTTTCATCCATAGTTGATGCAAAATCAGATGAAGAAAAGTTAAATATAATTCCAAGCGAAGTTCTTCCATATGTTTTGGAAGAAAACTTTTTTTCTGGGGTTCTTGAACTTGAATCCTTTGAAATAAATGATTTCTTGTCAAAGCTAGATTCAGATACAGAGATGAAAAATTTAATATTAGAAAAGAATCAATTTTTAATAATAGACTATCTGTTAAATAAATCAGATACCTATAAAAATTTAAGAGTTGAATGAAGAAATTACTTTTTCTTTTTCTTTTAATTTCATTTTATACTTTTTCTCAAACAAATAATCAGAAATTTCTCGAAGGTATTGTTTATAATGATAATTCATATTCGATTCAAGGAGTGCATGTGTTGAATATAACCTCTAATGAAGCAACAATTACAGATTCTGATGGAAATTTTAAGATTTTTGTCAATTTAAATGATGAATTAATATTTTCTGCAATTCAATTTAAAAGAAAAAAAATAATAATAGACAAAGATGTTTTTGACTCTTTATCGATAACTATTTATTTAGAAGAATTTGTTAATGAACTAGATGAAGTTATTCTCAATTCAAGCCGGCTTTCAGGAAGCCTTATGAATGATCTTCAAAATTCTGGTATAGTTGATAACATCAACTTTGATGACCTAGGAATTCCTGGTTTTACAGGCATAAGGAAAGAAGATATTCCTTCAAACTCACAATTAACAAAAGAACTTTTACTAGCTCCTTTAACTGGAGCACTTGATGTTGAAAGAATGTATAACTGGATTTCAGGTTACTATAAAGAAAAAAGAAAAGAGAGGGAATATACAAATGATTATAACCTTATTGATAGAATTATTAATTTCTACGGTCTAAGATTCTTTATTGATGAGTTTGGATTAAATGAAGATAATATTCATGAATTTGTTACTTCAGCATATCAGAATTATCCATTAGAGGAAAACTTTAAGTCAGGTAACTACTCACTGGTAATAGAATATTTGAAAAAAAATTTTAAGAGGTTGAATTATTGATTAGTTTTGATATTATGATATTCTTTATTAGTGGAGCTGAATTAGTTTTTGTCTTTTTTATCGTACTTCTTGTTTTTGGGGCTGATAAAATCCCTTCAATTGCTAAAGGACTAGCAAAGGGAATGACTCAAATTAAACATGCTACAAACGAAATAAAAACTGAAATCTCTAAAAATACTGATGTTAAAAAGCCAACGGAATCATTAACAAAAGACCTCAAAGATAGCGTTAGTGATATCAAAAAAGATTTTGATGATCTTAAGGATTCAATTAAAAGAGATTTAAATTAATCTTGATATTGAAAGACCATCTCTGAGAGGTAAAATTACAGTTTCAAATCTTTTATCTTCATTTAATATTTTATTGAAATTTACTAAAGCATTAGTTTCTTCATCTTTTTCTAAAGATGAATCTAAAACTTTTCCAGACCAAAGAACATTATCTGATATAATTATTCCATTCTTGTTTAGCCTTTCTGAAACTTGATTAAAATATTCAATATAATTTTCTTTATCAGCATCAATAAAAACAAGATCATACGTCTCATTTAAATCATTTAAAATTTCTTTAGCATTTCCTGTAAGTTGAATAATTTTATCTCTTTTTCCACTTTCTTCAAAGTACTTATTTTGAATTTTAAGAAGTTCTTCATTTCGATCTATTGTAAATATCTTTCCATCCTCTTTTAGACCTTCTAATAAACAAAGTGTTCCATATCCAGTATATGTTCCAATTTCTAATATAGTAGATGGAGACTTCATTTTAGAGAGCATACTCAAAAATCTTCCTTGAATATGACCACTCAACATTCTAGGTTTAAGAATTTTTTGATGAGTTTCTTGATTTAACCTTGCAAGAATTTCAGGCTCTATATTAGAATTCTTAGAAATATATTCAGTTAATTTTTCAGATATAAAGTCCATTTATTTTTTTGGTCTTTGATATTCAAATCTATCTAAAAGACTTGGTAAAGCATATCCATCGCATCCATTAACTGTAACAACATCTCCTTTATCAAGTTGAAGGAATCCAGAGTCACTTACTAACTCTTCGTTAAAATAGATATCTTCAATCGAAGCTACAACAAGTATGGTTCCGTTTTCTTTTATATTATATTCATTTTGATATTTACAAATTAGTTGAACAGGACTACCTTTTACAAATGGAGCCTTACAACCTTCTTTGTATTCTTTTTCTAAGTTTGTTTTATCAAATTCAGATATTTCTTCAGGATATTTTGCGCTTGTATGATGAGCCTCACTAATTATGTCTTTAAAAATATGATTAACTGTAAAAAATCCTGTTTCCTTTATATTTTTAAATGTATCTCTAGGAACAGTTGTAGGTCTTAAAATATATCCAAGCATTGCAGGATTACTTCCTAAATGAGTTATTGAACTAAAAACAGAAACATTCTCGATACCTTCCTTAGATATACTTCCTAATAGATTTGCTGATTTGTAACCAGTACATGAATTAATGAGATTAATTCTGTAAAATTTTTGTAGATCATCGAATTCTTCTTTTGATAAATGTTTCATAATCTAAAAGTAACAAGAAATCTTTCATAAATCGTATCTTACTATGCTCAAAAATATATCTATGAAAGTTTTTTTAAAATTATTACCACTATTTATTCTTGTTATTTCGTGTACTGAATCTGAAAAAAATATTCAACAGTACTCAATAGAAACTTTAATGTCTAATAATAGAAGTTCTGGAGGATCTTTTTCCAAAGATGCAAGCAAATTAGTCTATAGTTCTGATAAGTCAGGAATATTTAACATTTATGAGGTTAATCTAGAGAATAATATAGAAACTCAAATAACTGACTCCAAAGAAGAATCATTTTTTGTTAGAGGTTATTCGCCAACCACAGGTGAAGTAATATATTCTGCTGATAAAGGTGGAAATGAAAACTCTCATGTTTACATAATAAGGGACGAGAAAAGCATAGATCTTACACCAGGAGAAAATACAAGAGCGTCATTCTTTGGTTGGACCAATGATGAATTAGGTATGTATATTCAATCTAATTCTAGAGATCCAAGATTTTTTGATTTGTATGAAATAAATATAAATACTCTTGATTCTAAAATGATTTTTAAAAATGATGCAGGATATGTTATTAATGATATCTCAAATAATGATGATTATTTAGTTTTAAATATCAACATTTCTAATACTGAGCAAAAATTATTCTTGTACGAAATTGAAAATAAACAGTTATCAGAAATTTCAAATCAAATTGCTAACTATTCAGGTCAAAATTTCAATAAAAATGATGAAAAATTCTTTTATACAACTAATTATGATAGTGAGTTTTATTATTTAATGTCATATAATTTATCGAATGGAGATAGAAAAGTTGAGTACAAAACTAATTGGGATGTAGCATTTAGCTATCTCTCAAAAAATGATTCATATAGAGTAATAGCTGTAAATGAGGATGCTCAGAATAAATTAACCATTAAGAACACCAATGATGATTCTGAATTGAATATTGTCGGTACTGAAAACATGAATATTAATAGTGTCACTTTTTCAGATGACGAAAAAATGATAAGAATTTCTGCTGGAAGTCCAAATTCACCAGGAGATATCTATACTTATGATCTTTCAACTAATAAATTAAATAAAATTACCTCTAATCTAAATTCAGATATTAATCCTAATGATCTTGTTAATGCAGAGGTAATTAGATATAAATCATTTGATGGATTGGAAATACCAGCAATACTATACAAGCCACACTCTGCTAAAAAAGGAAATAAAGTTCCAGCATTAGTTTGGGTTCACGGAGGACCTGGCGGACAATCAAGAGTCGGTTATCGTGCTTTAATTCAGTACTTAGTAAATCATGGTTATGCTATCCTTGCAGTTAATAATAGAGGAAGTAGTGGCTATGGTAAAACATTTTATTCATTAGATGATCAAAATCATGGTGAAGGTGATTTACAGGATTGTGTTTGGGGAAAAAAATGGCTTCAGGAGCAGGCCTATATAGATCCAGATAAAATAGGGATTATTGGTGGAAGTTATGGTGGATTTATGACTATGGCAGCCATGACTTTTGAGCCTGAAGAATTTAAAGTTGGAGTCAATATATATGGTGTTACAAATTGGATTAGAACATTAAGGTCAATTCCTGCTTTTTGGGAAACATCAAGAAAGAGACTGTATAAAGAAATGGGAGATCCATACACTAATGACTCATTAAGACTTTATGATATTTCTCCATTATTTCATGCAAAAAATATTAAAAATCCATTCATGGTTTTACAAGGAGCAAATGATCCAAGAGTTCTTCAAATTGAATCTGATGAGATGGTTCAAGAAGCAAGAAATGCAGGTGCTTATGTAGAATATGTTCTATTTGAAGATGCGGGTCATGGATTTGTCAAAAAAGATCAACAAATTGAGGGTAATCAAAAGATATTAACTTTTCTTGACAATTATCTTAAATAAATAAATCTTTAGATTTGTAATACTTGGGTGATTAGCTCAGTTGGTTTAGAGCACTACCTTGACAGGGTAGGGGTCACTGGTTCGAATCCAGTATCACCCACTATGATTAAAAAGACTAAATATTTTTTATTTTTTTTCTTACTTTCATCACAATTTATTCTTTCTCAAGAATACAATTTTGATAAATTACATGAGTACTTCGATGAATTAGAGAAAAACAATAAATTCATGGGATCTGTTGCTGTTTCTAAAGGCGATAGTCTAATATTTACAAGAGCTATTGGATACCTAGATGTTGAGATGAATGAAAAGCTAAATTCAAAATCAAAATTTAGAATAGGTTCAATTTCAAAAACTTTCACCTCTGTCTTGATTCTTAAATCTGTAGAGGAGGGAAAAATAAATTTAGATGATACAATTGAAAATTATTTCCCTGATATACCAAATTCTAATAAAATAACAGTAGAGAATCTGTTAAGTCATAGAAGTGGGATTTTTAATTTCACTGATTCATCAGATTACATTAATTATATGTTAGAATCTAAATCAAGAGAAGAATTAATTGAAATTATTTCAAAATTTGATTCCTCTTTCAAGCCAGGAAGAAGATCTAGTTATAGTAATTCAAACTATGTATTATTGACTATTATATTAGAAAGAATTTATTCAAAAAACTACAGTGAGCTTCTTTTTGATCAAATTATCAAACCTCTTGAATTAAAAAATACTTATTATGGAGGTGTTATAGATACTTATGATAATGAGGCTAGATCATATACATTTGCTGGAAAATGGCTAAAACAAGATGAAACACATCCATCTGTTCCTCTTGGAGCTGGAGGAATAGTTTCTAATCCAATAGATCTTGTGAAATTTAGCCACTTACTGTTTAGTGGTGAAATTTTAAATGAGGAAAGTCTAAATAAAATGATAAAAATAAGTGGTCAATTTGCTTTAGGCCTGTTTAACATTCCTTTCTATAAGAAAACAGGATTAGGTCATACAGGTGGAATAGATGGGTTTAGTTCGGTTTTTTCAGCTTTTAGAGATGATGATATTTACTATGCTCTTAACTCTAATGGAACTAATTTCAATAATAACGATATTTCAATTGCTGTTTTAAGTGAGATTTTTGAAAAACCTTATGAAATTCCAGTTTTCTCAAATTTTGAAGTTAACCCTAAAGATTTAGAGAACCTAATTGGCTCTTATAGTTCGAAAGAAATACCATTAATAATTCAAGTTACTTTAGATAATAATGCATTAATAATTCAAGCAACTGGGCAACCACAAATATCTTTAGA
>SGZE01000017.1 GCA_004214015.1 Flavobacteriales bacterium
AACCACCAATCAGTAAAATGTTTTTCATTTATTTAAAATTTCCAAAGTTTTTTATTAATTCAAGTTCTCTATGCTTAAAAACACTGTTCAACTTGGAATTAATAAAAAGGAAATTTAATAAAACTCCTATAAGACCAAAAGGAGGTTTATAGTGAATTACATCTTCCATGATAACACCACCTTCAATTTCTTTGATAAAGTGCTTATGATGCCAAAATGTATATGGACCAAATCGTTGTTCGTCTATGAAAAACTCTTTATCTCTTACCTGAGTTATTTCTGTAACCCAATTAATTTTAATACCTAAAATAGGTCTTACTGTATACTGAATAATTTGACCTGGGTAAGCTTTTTTCTTGTCCCAATCAATAATATTGAAATCCATAGATTTAGGTGTTATTAATTCCAAATTGTTGGGCGATGATAGAAAATCCCATGCTTCATTCAAATTTATAGGAAGCTTTTGTGAATATTTTAACTTAAAGATTTTCATTGATAATTTTTAATATTTGACTAGTAACTTGAGGGACAGGGAGGCCTAATACACTTGTATAGCTACCTTTAATTCTTTCAACTCCAATCATCCCAATCCAATCCTGAATTCCATAGCTTCCAGCTTTATCTATTGGATTAACTTTATCAACATAATAATTTATTTCCTTTTCGTTGAGGTCTTTATATGTTACCTCTGTAACTTCCGTTAATATTTCAAAATTATTTGAAGTTAAAAAACCAACAGAAGTAATTACTTCATGGGATAACCCAGCAAACATTTTAAGCATTTTTTTTGCATCATCTTTATCATTTGGTTTACCCCAGCATTTATCTTCAAACCAAACAAGTGTATCAGCAGTTATAATAATTTGATTTTCTTTTACTATTTCTCTGAAAGGTTTTGTTTTTTTTGAAACAATAAATTCAGCGATTTCTTTGCTTTTTAATGACTCTGGAAAATTTTCATTTACAGGATTAGAATTAACAGTAAATTTAATCCCTGTCATTTCTAAAAGCTCTTTTCTTCTAGAAGATCCTGAGCCTAAAATTATTTTATAATTAGAGTTGTTAATTATATCCATTTATCATGAATTCGCATTACTTGTTCTATTACATCTCTAACACATCCGTAACCTCCGTCTTTGGGAGAAACATAATCGCAAACTGATTTGACATCAACTGAAGCATCATTAGGACATGTTGAAATTCCGACAACCTTTAAAACTTTAATATCCGGATTGTCATCCCCCATATATAGAACATTCTCAGGCTTAATGTTTTTATCATTTGTAAATTTTTCAAAGATTCCAATCTTGTCAAAAGCTCTAAGAAAAACATCTTCAACACCTAAGGAGTTTAGTCTTTTTCGAACATTTTCTTGCATCCCTCCAGATATAATAGCAATTTTATACCCCTTGGATATTGCGTATTTAACTGCATAACCATCTTTTGCATTAAATTGTCTATCAATTTTACCGTCATGTCTGTAAATGATTTTCCCATTTGTCATTACTCCATCAACATCGAAAATAAAAGTAGTAATGTCTTTTAATCTTGTTTTATAGCTATCCATAATAATTTAAAGATGCAAATTTAATTAAACTTTAACATGTAATTGTTTAGAATTAGGCTAAATATTAAAAATTCATATTTATCTTTGATGCCTTACTAATGGGATCGAAAATTTTACAACTTTTATTTTCAACCAAGCTCATGCTTGTTCTACTAATATTATTCCCTTTGGCTATGGGTGTTGGAACATTTCTTGAGACCTGGTATTCAACTGATGCTGCTAGAATTTGGGTTTATAATGCCTGGTGGTTTGAAGTTATCATGCTTCTTTTGATGGTGAATTTTATGGGAAATATTAAAAGGTATAATTTACTAAATAGAGAAAAATTATCTGTTCTTATTCTTCACTTGTCATTTATTTTTATTCTTTTAGGAGCATTAGTTACAAGATATATTGGTGACGAAGGTGTTATGCCAATTAGAGAAAACACTTCATCAAATACTTATTTATCTGAAAAAACATATTTAAATGTTTTTATTGATGGAGAAATTGAAGGAGAGCCACTTAGAAAGACTTTAAAGCCTCAAAATCTTCTTTTATCAGAGCATACAGATAATAGATTTAAAATTAAAAATGATTTTGATTCTAAAGCTTTTACCATTACATATGATTCCTTTAGAGAAAACATTACAGAAGGTCTAGTTTTAGATCCTAATGGAGAAAGATATATCAAACTGGTTGAAGCTGCTGATGGAAACAGGAGGGAACATTATATAAAAGAAGGGGAAGTATCTAGCATACAAAATATTTTATTTTCATTTAATTACTTCCAAAAGGGAGCAATCAACATATCGTCAAATTCAGGAGAGTATTTTATTGAATCACCATTCGATGGACAATATACAATCATGGCAACTCAGCAAAGTGCACCCTTAGAAAAAAACAAAACAGAATTACTTGAGCTGAGATCTTTGTATCAAATACCCGGATTTCAATTTGTTTTTCCAGAACCAGCCTTAAGAGGTGTTTTCGATATATTAGATGCAGAGGATGATGATGGAATAAGTCAAGATGTATTATACGTTAATTTAAATTATAACGGAACAAATGAAAGGATACCATTGCTTGGAGGTAGAGGGTTTGTTAATAATCCAAAAAAAATCACGATAGATGATCTTGATTTTTATCTTTCTTATGGTTCAAGTAAGGTAGAGCTCCCCTTTTCTATTAAATTAAATGACTTTATAGCTGATAAATACCCGGGAACTGAAAGTAGTTATTCTTCTTTTAAGAGTAAGGTAACTGTCGAAGATGATGAAACATTTGAATACGATATCTTCATGAATAATATTCTTAATCACAAAGGATACAGGTTTTTTCAAGCATCTTTTGATCCTGATGAAAAAGGAACTGTATTATCAGTTAATGATGATTTCTGGGGAACATTTATAACTTATGCAGGTTATTTTTTACTATATCTAAGTATGATGGGTATTTTTTTTCAAGGAAATACAAGATTTAAATTCTTAGCTAAACAACTAAATAAAAAAACCTCTGTTCTAATTTTTCTTTTTCTTTCATCTAGTTTACTTGCTCAGTCGTCAGATACATCATCTAAATCTATATACATTGATTCAATAATTGAATCCAATAGCTTTACAGAAGAACATTCTAGTAAATTTGGGGAATTAGTTATTCAAGATAGTGGTGGTAGAATGAAACCTGCAAACACCTTTGCATCTGAATTATTAAGAAAGGTGAGTAGGTCTAATACTTATAATGGTCTTAACTCAGATCAAGTTTTATTATCTATAATGGATAATCCAGGAGTTTGGTTTAATGCGCCAATTGTATATATAAAATCAGGCCAAAAAGGTGACACAATAAGAAATATTTTAGGATTAGATAGCAAGTTAAAAAGAGCTCCTTTAGTATCATTTTTTGACTCACTAGGAAACTATAAATTAGCTACAAATCTTGAAAAAGCTTATTTGGCAACTATCCCTACTCAAATTGAGAAGGATGTTATAGAGCTAGATAGAAGAGTTAATCTATTGTATTCTGCATTAGAAGGAAAGATTATGAGAATTTTTCCTATTCCTAATGATGATAATAATAAATGGGTTTCTTTACCTGAGGTAAAAGATGTTAATTTTAATGGAGCTGATTCCTTATACGTTAATAATGTATTGCAACTATATTTTCAGACCCTAAGAGGATCAAAAATTAGTGGAGATTATAGTCAATCTGAAGAATTGCTTGAAAGCATTAAGGGATTTCAAAATAAATATGGGAAAGCTGTCATGCCAACTGATTCCAAGATTTCATCTGAAATAATTTACAATAGGGTTGATATTTTTAATAAACTTTATAGATGGTATTTAATGTTTGGTCTATCTCTTTTATTAATTCTAATTCTGCAAATATTTAATGATAATAGATTCTATAACATCCTAATTAAATTTATTAAATATATAATATATGTACTTTTTGCGCTAAACACTTTAGGTCTTGCAGCAAGATGGTATATTGCTGGTCATGCTCCATGGAGTGATGCGTATGAATCAATACTTTTTGTTGCCTGGGCAACTGTAGCTTTTGGAATAATCTTTGGAAGGAAATCGTATTTTACACTAGCCTCTGCTACATTTGTATCCTCAATTATGCTGTATGTGGCATCATTAAATTGGTTAGATCCTTCTATTGCTAATCTTCAGCCAGTTCTTGATAGTTATTGGTTAATGATACATGTTGCTGTTATTGTTGGAAGTTATGGTCCATTTGCAATTGGAATGATATTAGGGGTTGTAGTGTTATTATTGACAATAATGGCTAATAAAAAGAATAAAAAAGCATTCTCTAGAAAACTTGAGGAGTTAACTATTGTAAATGAACTATCTCTTACAATAGGTCTAGTGATGTTAACGATTGGTAATTTTCTAGGAGGTATGTGGGCAAATGAAAGTTGGGGTAGATATTGGGGATGGGATCCAAAAGAAACTTGGGCATTAATTTCTATAATTATATATACAGCTGTACTTCACTTAAGAATTGTTCCGAAGCTAAGTAATAAATGGCTATTTAACTTAATGAGCATAATTTCATTTGCTGCTATTATGATGACATATTTTGGAGTTAACTTTTATCTAGTAGGTCTCCACTCATATGCTTCAGGGGATAAGGTTGTTTCACCTGACTTTGTCTATTATTCAATTATTTTTGTTACTCTTTTAGGCTTAATTTCTTATTTTGCAAATAAGAAAAACAAAGTTCTTTAATGATTAATATTAACATAGAAAATGAGTATTCATGTCTTAAAACAGTAATACTTGGTATTGCTAGTGATCTTGGTGATCCCCCAACAGTATCTGATGCATATGACCCTAGATCATTATATCACATAAAAAACAACTCTTATCCAATTGAGGATGATCTACTGAGAGAGGTGGATATTTTTTATAACAAATTAATTAAGCATAACGTAGAGGTAATAAGACCGAATAATATTAATAATTGTAATCAAATTTTTGCTAGAGACTTGGGTTTTGTTATTTCTAATTTATTTTTCTTGTCAAACATTGTTCCTAATAGACATGATGAGCTTAAAGGAATTGAAGGAACACTAAAGAATCTTGATGTTGGTGTGATTAAGTTGCCTGAATTTATGCATATAGAGGGAGGAGATGTAATTGTTCATAATGATAAAGTTTTTATTGGAACATACTCTGACGATGATTATTCTAAATTGATTACTGCCAGAACTAATAATTCATCAATTGATTATTTAAAGAAAATGATTACTTCTAAAGAAATCATTCCTATTGATTTGAAAAAATCAAATACTGATATTTATAAAAATACTCTTCATTTAGATTGTTGTTTTCAAACTATATCAGATAACAAAGCAATTATTTGTCCAGATGGATTTA
Organism: Flavobacteriales bacterium; assembly: GCA_004214015.1. GTDB lineage: Bacteria > Bacteroidota > Bacteroidia > Flavobacteriales > Flavobacteriaceae > Marisimplicoccus. Next base: position 5,437 of record SGZE01000017.1, read on the forward strand.
AAAATCAAAAGGATGTTGAATATTTAATTAATTATTTTGGTGAGAGTAATGTTTTTATTGCTAATTCAGATGAAACATTTGAATTAACATCAAATGTTTTAGTTATTTCCCCTGATGTAATTGTTTCTAATATAAAGTTTAATAGATTGAATTCTTGGCTGGAAAACAATGGAGTGTTAGTTGAAAAGGTTGATTATTCTAATGTTTCTAAAATGTCTGGTTTGTTTAGATGTTCAACATTACCATTAAATAGAGAGTGATGGAGAATTTTACTTCAAGAATTTTAATGATTTCTCCAAATAAGTTTAGGAATAACGAGCTAACTATTGCTGATAATTCTTTTCAATCTAAGCAGGTTAATAATACATCAATTTCTGATAATGCTATCTCTGAATTTGAAAAACTTAAAGAGACTATTCTAAAAAAGGATATTTCAGTTCATGCTCTTGATGATGATAGTGAATTTGATACACCAGATGCTGTTTTTCCAAACAATTGGATTTCTTTTCATAAATCTCACAAAGCAGTTTTGTATCCAATGTATGCATCAAATAGAAGACTTGAGAGAAAGTCTTCAACATTAGAAAAGCTTTCTAATCAAGGTTTAAATATTGAAATTATTAAAGATTATTCTCATTTTGAAAATGACAACAAGTTCCTAGAAGGAACTGGAAGTGTTGTTTTAGATAGAAAAAATAAATTTGCTTATTGTTCTATATCTTCAAGATCCGATGATGAATTGTTTAGGTTGTTTTGCTCAGAAATGAATTATAAACCTATTGTATTTAATTCAATATATCAATCAAAGCCTATCTATCATACTAATGTGATGATGTCTATTTGTAATAATTTTTCGATTATATGTCTAGATTCTATTAAAGATGAAAACCAAAGAAGATCTGTTAAAGCTAATTTGAAAGATTCTAATCTTGAAATTATTGATATTACAATAGATCAAATGTGTTCATTTTTGGGGAATTCTATTCAATTAATTGATTCTAATTATAATCCATTATTAGTCATGAGTTCAACTGCATATGACTCTATTTCAAAATCTCAGTTTAAAATCATTGAAAAATATACTGATATTATTCATTCGGATATTAAAACCATTGAAAAAAATGGAGGAGGAAGTGCTAGATGTATGATAGCTGAAATCTTCTAAATATTACTATATTTAAGTAAACTTTACAACCCTTTTAGGGTCAAATTAAAAAATTTATTTATGAAAAGACTATTATTAATAATGTTAGCTTTCTTTATGCTTATGCCAATTGATGCTAACTCTCAAAGAAAAAGAAATCAAAAAGATGATTCAAAGGCCCAGAAGGTTTCATTAAATGCATTTAAGCTTAGAAATATTGGACCAGCGTTCTTATCTGGAAGAATAGCAGACATAGCAATCCATCCAAATAATGAAAATGTGTGGTATGTGGCTGTTGGTTCTGGTGGTGTTTGGATGACTGAAAATGCAGGTACAACCTGGAAACCAATTTTTGATAGTCAACCTACTTATTCAACTGGATCAATAACAATTGACCCCTCAAATCCAAGTATAATTTGGGTTGGTTCTGGTGAAAATGTAGGAGGAAGACATGTAGGTTACGGAGATGGAGTATATAGAAGCTCTGATGGAGGAAAATCCTGGAAGAATATGGGATTAAAGAATTCAGAACATATTTCTGAGATAATTGTTCATCCGGATGACTCTAACGTTGTCTATGTTGCTTCTCAAGGACCGCTATGGTCAAGTGGAGGAGATAGAGGGTTGTATAAAACAACTGATGGAGGAAAATCATGGAATAAAATATTAGGTGGATCAGAATGGACAGGTGTTACTGATATTATGATGGATTCAAGACACTCTAATATTATTTACGCCGCTACCTGGGATAGACATAGAACAGTTGCTGCATATATGGGTGGTGGTCCTGGGTCAGGTATTCACAGGTCTGATGATAATGGACAAACCTGGAAAAAGTTAACTAATGGAATCCCAAGATCCAATCTTGGTAAAATTGGTATAGCAATGTCATATCAAGATCCAGATGTAGTTTATGCTGCAATTGAGACTGATAGAACTAAGGGAGGTATTTATAGATCAGAAGATAGGGGAGAGTCATGGAGAAAAATGTCAAATACTGTTTCAGGTGGTACAGGACCTCACTACTACCAAGAATTGTATACAAGTCCTCATAAATTTGACAGATTATATTTAATGAACGTACAAATTTTAACATCTGAAGATGGAGGTAAGAACTTCCGTACACTAGAAGGAAGAAGACAGAAGCACAGTGATCATCATGCTATTGCTTTTAAAGAAAGTGATCCTGATTATATTATGGTTGGAACAGATGCAGGTATATATGAAAGTTTTGATTTAGCTCAAAATTGGCACTATTTCTTAAATTTACCACTAACTCAATTTTATAAAGTTGCTGTAAATAATGCAGAGCCTTTCTATCACATATTTGGTGGAACTCAAGATAATGGTTCTGCAGGTGGACCTTCTGCTACTGATGAAGGTGCTGGTATTACAAATAGAGATTGGTATAAGACTTTATTTGCAGATGGTCATCAATCTGCTACTGATCCTGTATATAATAATATTATATATGCTACAACTCAAGAGGGAAGATTCCATAGAGTTGATCTAGAAACAGGAGAGCAAGTTTTTGTTCAGCCTCAGGCATTAGAAGGCGATCCTCATGAAAGATATAACTGGGACACACCGATACTAGTAAGTCCTCATGACCCAGCTAAAATATATATTGCCTCATATAGAGTGTGGGAATCGGAAAACAGAGGTGATAGCTGGACACCTATTTCGGGTGATTTAACAAGAAATGAGAATAGAATTGAACTTCCAATTATGGGAAGAACTCAAAGTTGGGATAATGCTTGGGATGTAAAAGCAATGTCTCAATACAATACAATTACCTCACTTTCAGAATCTCCTGTTAAAGAAGGTGTAATTTGGGCTGGAACTGACGATGGATTTATTCAGGTTACAACTGATGGTGGTGATTCATGGAAGTCTATACCTGTAACTAAATTAGGGATCCCTGAAAGATCATTTGTAAATGATATAAAGGCTGATTTATATGATGAAAATACTGTATATGTTTCATTGGATAACCATAAAGAAGGAGATCTTTCCCCATATCTGTTTAAGAGTTCAGATTTAGGTGAATCATGGGAATCAATTTCAAATAATATTCCAGATAGAACATTAGTTTGGAGATTTGTTCAAGACCATGTAAAAAAAGATTTATTCTTTTTAGCAACTGAATTTGGTATCTATACATCAATAAATGCTGGTAAAAATTGGCAGAAACTTCCTGGAAGTCCAACAATTTCATTCAGAGATATTGTAATTCAAGAAAGAGAAAATGATTTAGTAGGTGCATCATTCGGAAGAGGTTTCTTCGTTTTAGATGACTATAGTGCTCTTAGAGAAATGACTCCAGAGAACTTATCTAAAAAAGGTAAATTATTCAAACCAAGAGATGCTAAGCTGTTTAAACCTAGAAATTCATTAGGTAATACTGGTGGACAATTTTACACAGCTAAAAACCCTGAGTATGGAGCAGTATTCACTTATAACCTGAATGATGTTCCAAAAACATCAAAGTCTCTAAGAATGCAAAGAGAACGAAAACTAAATACTGATAATAAGGATGTGCCTTTTCCGGGTTATGATAAGCTTGCAGATGAAATGAATGAGAAACCTGCAAGTATTATTCTTACAATTAAAGATTCAGAAGGAAACCACATAAGAAATATTAAGAAAAATGCTTCTAATGGTTCTAGTAGAATTGCATGGAATTTAAGACATCAAAGCTATTACCCAATAAGAGCAGGTAGAGCTCAGGCAAATTCTTGGTTTAATCCCTCTGGACCATATGTAACTCCAGGTGAGTATCATGCTGAGATTTATCTTGAAAATAACGGATCAGTTGAGAAATTAGATGGTCCAATTGCTTTTAATGTTAAGCCATTAAGAAAAGGTACTCTTGAGGGCGCTTCATATAATGAATATAACTCTTTTAGAACTAGGGTTTCAAATTTATATGTGGCTATGTCTAAATATCAAGATGAATTTAATATGATGAAATCTAAAATTGAATTGTTAGACAAGGCAGCACTTCAATTAGAGACCTTCTCTCCTGAAATAATGAAGAAAATATCTGACTTTAAGGCAAAATATAATGCTTTTGATTCTGAGACTGGAAGTAACCCTGCAAGAGATGAAATTGGTGAGTGGGATAAGCCTACAATATCAATGAGAGTTCAAATTGCTATGCAAGGACTTTCAACTTCATATGGTCCAACTGATCTAAATAAATCTAATTTAGATATAGCAGAAAGGTTATTTGAAAAACTAGCTTCAGATGTTAAACAATTTAAATCTGAGCTTGAGTCGTTAGAAAATGAGGTTAAGGAGCTAAACCCTCCTCATCTTTCAGGTACTGGAATTAATTAGACGGATATTGATTAAGTTCAAAGCATTCTAAATTAAAATATTTAACAGAAGATAAAAGGTGGTCAAAAATATCAGAGGTTAACGCCTCATATTTTGTCCACTCTTTGTCTTTTGAAAAAGCATAGATCTGAATTGGAATACCCTGAGAAGTTGGCTCAAGTTGTCTACACATCATTGTTAAGTCGTCATTAGTCATAGGGTGAGCCTTTAGATACTGCTCAATATAAACTCTAAATACACCAAGATTAGTAAGGTTTCTACCATTAAGTAGCATTGATTTGTCTGCGTTATTTTTTTGATTGTAAGAGTCAATTTCCTTGATTTTAGTATTTAAATATTCGGTAATTAGCTTAACTTTTTTAAGTTCATCTATTTCATTATTTTTTAAAAAACCTATTGAGCTGGGTTTTATTAATAATGATCTTTTTATCCTTCTTCCCTTAGATTCCTCCATTCCTCTCCAGTTTACAAAAGAGTCAGACACTAATTTATAAGTTGGTATTGTAGTAATTGTGTTATCAAAGTTTTGAACTTTAACCGTTGAAAGGTTTACCTCAATAACTGTCCCGTCAGCATCAGATCCTTTCATTGTAATCCAGTCTCCAATCCTAACTGTATCATTTACTGTAATTTGAATACTGGAAACAAAACCTAGAATAGTATCTCTGAATACTAAAATAATTATAGCTGATAAGGCCCCAAGGGAGGCTAAGAATGTTCCTATTTCTCTTCCAGTAAGTACTGATAGTATTAATATGATTCCTATAAACCATAAGAAAATCATAATTACTTGAATGTAACTATCTATTGGTATATGTTTTAATGATGGGCTAAGCTTGAAATAATCTTTTACTGTACTTAAGATTGATTTAACTGTAACTATAAAAAGAAGTATAGTTAAAGCTTCAATAATGATAATTAAGTTATCAGTATAAGTGGGTATAATTAGGTAAAGAAAAAATAGTGATGGAATGAATGAAAGTAATCTTGGAACTCTGTTTTTTATTAATAAATCATCAAAAGTAGATGAAGTTGATTTTGCAATCCTTTTAAAAAATGATAGAATAATATTTCTGGTTATAAAATTTATTGCTAATACAATTACACTTATTGATATAATTATAAGAGCTGAGGAAATTAAGCCTGAAACATTAGAATTAAGGCCATAATTTGATAAAAATTTAATTATTTCTTCTTTATACATGTTACAAAAATAAAAAACCCACCATTAAGGTGGGTTTTTTTAGTAATAAATTTTAAAGTTAGTTGTGAATTGATATCAACTCAAGTTGACCTCCGCTTTGGTGTTCACTGGCAGCTTGGAGTCCTTCAATCAGTTTTTGACCTTTAAAACTAGACTGCATTTTTTGCCAACCTTCAGTGTTATCTGCACCTTCAACACCTATATTAAAGAACATGTGGGTGATGTCTTCATATGCATTTTCAGTTCTTTCATATATTCTTGAAAGAGCCCAATATCTGTGGTTACCTTTTAAAATTTCTTTTTCAATGAGTGGCTTATACACTTCTGATTCATATTGCTCAAAGTCATCTGACTTAGCAATAGTTCCAAGTATATTCATTTTATCACCTGGTTTAAGATCTCCTCCAGCCCATATTGAAGCATCAACTCCAACTAAATGATAGTTTCTTCTTTCATTACTTTCTGAGCCAACAGAGTTTAGGTATCTAGTAACTCTTCTAGAAGACATTTTTCCTTTATAAGCTTCTTTTGATAGAGCAAGCCATTTTCCTTCTTCCCAGCTTTTATTGTAAGCATCTAACTGTTCTTTACTTGAAAATCCAGTAACAATAAAATAATTTGCAACGTTATCGCCATCATCATTAGTTGAAACAACTTTAAAAACTGCTTGTAGGTCTTGAATTCCTTTTTTAATTGCTAAATCATGAACTGGTCCAAAAAATTCTTCAAGCTGAAGATATTGATCTTCCATTCCTTCTTTAATGTCGACTGCACTTAAAATAGTGTATTGAGCAGAAGTAGTTATTGTAAATATTAATGTAAATAGTAAAAGTATTTTTTTCATTTTTATAATTTTTAGTTAGCTGTATAAATTAAAGTATATTCTTCTGAATCTTGCATATCTCTAGAAGACTCAATTCCTTCCCATAGTTTGTCCCATTTAAAACCAGACATACCTTCAAATTCAACATCTTGATTTCCACTTAAGTTCCAAGCAAAATGAGTAAACCCTTCATATGCATTTTCTGTTCTATCCGTAACTTCAACTAAAACCCATTGTCTTAATCTTCCGTTTAGAATATTTTTCTCCGCAATAGGCTTCCATACTTCTGATTCATATTTTTCAAAATCATCAGTTTTTTTATCCATAAGGTTAAGTGTTGCTATATCTCCTGGCTTAGCACTTCCTCCAGCAAGTATTGTTGCATCAACTACTTTAAGTATATAGTTTCTTCTTTCTCTACTCTCTGAACCAGTTCCATCCATCATTCTTTGAATAGATCTTCTAGACATCTTTCCTTTGTATACTTTTTGAGCTAATTCAGCTGCGTTGTATCCTTTTTCAAGTTGTTCCATAGAATTGTATAGGTTAAAAATAAGATACTCATTATTTCCTGGTTCATCACCTTCTTGAGGAGTTCTCTTCCATACAGCCCAACCGGTTTGTAATCCCTGGTTAATAGCTTCTTGATGAATGCCAGACCAGAATTTTTCAAGTTTTAAATAATCTTCTTCAGCACCATCATTTAAGTCAACAGCAGACATAACTGCATATTGAGCATTAAGTGAAAAACTGAAAAATAAAATAAATGTGAATAATAAATTTTTCATAGTTAATTAATTTTTTGTTTAGAAATGTGAATTTAAATAAAAATATTCAGTCTATGAATATACTCCTTCGTTAAAGGAGTAGTTTATTCTTTTGGACCTCTTAGATAAATTATTAATCCGTTTAAAAAATTACGCAATAATTGATCTCCACATTTCATGAAGTTCTTGTGATTTTCATTTCTAAAGATTGCACCTATCTCTGACTTAGTTACTTCAAAATCAGCTAACTTACAAATCTCAACAATTTCATCGTCCCGAAGTTTATGAGCTACTCGTAGTTTTTTAAAAATATCATTATTTGTTAATCCCATTATTCTTTATTTTATAATTATTTACTCTGAAATTTCTGAAAGTTCAAACCATCTTTGTGTTTTGGACTCTAGTTCTTTTTCTAATAATCCAAGTTCAATAGAGAGGTTTTCAATTTCTTTTGCGCTAAGATTATCCTTAATAAAATTGTTTTGAATTTCTTTTTTTTGAATTTCAATTTTTTTTATGTCTAATTCTAATTTCTTAAATTCTTTTTGCTCTTTATAGCTAAATCCTACTTTTTCTTTAGTCTCTTTTTGATAAACACTTTCCTTTTTATCATTTTTTAAAGATTCTTTGTTTTCTTTCACTCGTGAATCTTCATAAGCCCTAAAGTCTGAATAATTACCTGGAAAATCATTGACAATACCATTCCCTTTGAATACAAATAAATGATCTACAATTTTATCCATAAAGTATCTATCATGTGATACAACTATTAAACAACCAGGAAAGTCTAATAAAAAACTCTCTAAAACGTTAAGAGTAATTATATCTAGATCATTAGTTGGTTCATCTAAGATTAAAAAGTTTGGATTTTGAATTAAAACTGTACAAAGGTATAATCGCTTTTTTTCACCTCCACTTAGCTTATTAACAAAATCGTATTGTTTTTTACGATCAAATAAAAAACGCTCTAATAATTGTTGCGCAGATATTTTTCGACCTTTTTTTAATGGAATATAATCTCCATATTCTTTAATTACATCTATAACTTTTTGTTCTTCCTTTACTGGAATTCCTTTTTGAGTATAGTATCCAAATTTTAAGGTTTCACCCCAAATTATTTTACCGGCATCTACTGTATCATTTGATGTCAAAAGATTTAAGAATGTGGATTTTCCTGAACCATTTTTACCAATGATACCGATTCGTTCATTTCTTTGAAAGGTATAATTAAAATGACTTAGTATAATTTTTTCACCAAAGGACTTTTGAACTTTATGCATTTCAATCATCTTACTACCCAGTCTCTCCATATTTATTTCAAGTTGAACTTGGTGTTCATTTCTTCTTTGGCTTGCTTTCTCTTTTATTATTTTAAAATCTTCTATTCTAGATTTTGATTTTGTAGTTCTTGCTTTTGGTTGTCTTCGTATCCATTCTAGTTCCTTTTTAAAATGTAGCTTATTTTTATGTGCTTCCACGTTCTCCTGTGCAATACGAGCTTCTCTTTTTTCAAGATAATATGAGTAATTACCTTTGTAAGTATAAAGTATACCATTATCTAGTTCAATTATTTCATTACATACTCTTTCTAAGAAATAGCGATCATGAGTAACCATTAGTAATGTTATTTTCTCTTTTGAAAAATAATCTTCCAGCCACTCAATCATTTCTAAATCAATGTGGTTAGTAGGCTCATCTAAGATTAGTAACTCAGGCTCTTTTAGTAATGCATTACAAAGTGCTAATCTTTTAATTTGTCCACCTGATAAACTTTCTACTTTGGCATCTAAATCATTAAGCTTTAGTTTAAATAAAATTTTCTTGTATTGTTTCTCGTAATCCCATGCCTGAGATTGGTCCATTGCCTCAAAAGCTTTTTGATATGCTTCTTGATCATTTAGATTTTCAAGTGATTTATCATAGTTAGCTATAATTCTTAAAGTGGGGTTGTCTGCCTTAAGGATAGTTTCTTCTACTGTTAATTTAGGATCTAAATTTGGCTCTTGTGGAAGATAGGCTGTTTGAATACCTTTTCTAAATATAACATTTCCATCATCAGGTTTATCTTTTCCAACTATTATATCTAAAATAGAAGTTTTTCCAGTTCCATTTTTTGCTATTAATGCAATTTTCTGTCCTTTATTTATTCCAAACGAAATAGACTTAAAGAGTACTTTTTCTCCATACGATTTTGAAATATCTTCAACTGAGAGTAAGTTCATAAAGCATCTATTAAATCAAAAATACACAATCATAAATGATTTTTGAATAAAGTTTTTAATGTAACGTTTGCTACTCATAAAAAAAAGTGTTACGTTTGCGTTACATTAATAAAAAAATAAATTATGAACATAGGAGAATTAATTCCAATTTTAGGAATATTAGTAGGGGTTATTATTCCTCTAGGAGCTTTTTTCTTTGTTTACCACGAAGGTAAAAACAAGAATGAAACAATAATAGAGATATCTAAAAATTTAGATGATCCTTCAAAAGTAGAAGAGTTATTAAAAATTTTTGATACTAGAAAAAAGGAGCCAATTGACTATCGTAGAAGTGGAGTTATAACCCTTTTCGTTGGAGCT